>NZ_JBHVQI010000019.1:0-83903 GCF_042886835.1 Paenarthrobacter sp. NPDC057981 | reverse complement strand
CTTATGGCCCATAATCGCGGTGAACATGGGCCATAAGTGACCCCGCGTTGCTTCTAGTGGTGGCGGTGGTCCTGCACTGTCATTCGGGGGCCGAAGGTGGGTTTGCGGAAGCCGCTCAGGTACAGCATCCGGACCAGCCGTTGCCTCTGTCCGCGCCAAGGCTCGAGCAGCTCGATCATGCCGGCATCGTCCGTTTTCTGCCCGGTCAACGCGTAGCCCACGTAGGACGCCAAGTGGTAGTCGCCCACGGAGATTGAATCGGGGCAACCATGGGTCCGCTGGACAACCTCCGCTGCGGTCCAGACACCGATTCCGGGGATCGTCTGCAGCTTGGCGCCGGCCTGCACCGAGTCCAGAGCGGCCAGGCGTTCAAGGGCGACGGCGGATTGCAGCGCCCGCATGACCGTCGCCGAACGCTGTGGTCCAACCCCTGCCTTGTGCCACTCCCAGGACGGAATGGCCAGCCATTGCCGCGCGGTGGGAGGGACGAGGAGACCTGCCGGGGCTTTGCCCGGTGCAGGCGTTCCGTACCGGTACATCAAGTACCTGTAGCCCCGACGGGCCTCCAACGTGGTGACCTTTTGCTCCAAAATGGTGGGCACCAGTGAGTCAACCACCCGCCCGGTGGAGGGCAGGCGAACAGCCAGGTTCCGGCGTCGTGATTCTGTGACGCGGCGCGGAAGCGTGGCGTGGAAGGCTGGGTCATCGAAAGCGGACCAGTCGTCGTCGGCGCCCAGCAGCCGTGGAACTCCTGCCACGGCGTCCGCGGCCCCCGGCCCCCAAGCCTGTGCGTCCACGAACGAATCAGGACCCAGGCCTCCGCCGGAAAGGCGAAGGGTCACCGGACCGGTAGGGGCCGTGAAAGCCATCCAGTAACCACTCGCATGCGCCGCGAACGACGGGTCAGCGTTGCCGCGCATCAGCGGGAACATGGTCTGGTCCAGGCGGAAGGAACTGCCCGGATGCCACCTGATGGATGCGTCCGCCGCGGCCGCAACAAGCGGAGGGGCTTCTGCAATGGTCATGTTCTTAATGGTCCCACGCCGGGCTGACAATTTGCTCCGCGGAGCCCTTACCGACGACGACGCCCACGGCTAGACTCCGTGGTGTGGCGCGGGTGAGCCGTGCCCAAACCAAGGAACAAAAGCCAGGAACAAGGAGCGCATGCCATGGCCGCAATAGTGCATTTCGAGATTCCAACCGATGACACCGGGAGGGCCAACGCCTTCTACCAAAACACGTTCGGCTGGAACCTCAGCCCGATGCAGGGCATGGACTACACCATCGCCCTGACCACCGAATCGGACGATCAAACCGGTGCGCCGAAAGAACCCGGAGCCATCAACGGTGCGTTGTTCCCCCGGACGGACAACCTCAAGACCCCCATCCTCACCATCGACGTGACAGACGTCGACGCTGCCCTCGCCCAGGTTGAACAGGCCGGTGGTTCAGTGGTGCAGGGCAAGGACGCCGTGCCAACCATGGGCTGGTACGCCTACTTCAAGGACACCGAAGGCAACATCCTGGGGCTGTGGCAGACGGATCCTTCGGCGGGGAGCTGACCGTCCGGTCCGGTCCCAATGCGGGCAGGCGGTAACTTTGTACCTATGAAGTACGCCCAGTCCGTGTTGGACCTCATCGGCAATACGCCCCTCATCAAACTCAACCACGTTACTGAGGGGATCAGGGCCACAGTCCTGGTGAAGCTCGAATACATCAACCCCGGTGGATCGATCAAGGACCGCATCGCGGTGAAAATGATCGAAGACGCGGAAAAGGACGGTCGGCTCAAGCCCGGTGGCACCATCGTCGAGCCGACGTCGGGCAACACGGGAGTTGGTCTGGCACTGGTGGCCCAACAGAAGGGCTACAGGTGCATCTTCGTGGTCCCGGACAAGGTGGGTGAGGACAAGCGGGCCGTCCTGAAGGCGTACGGGGCCGAGGTCGTGGTGACCCCTACCTCCGTGGCTCCCGACAGCCCGCAAAGCTACTACGGCGTCTCCGATCGACTGGTCCGCGAAATTCCTGATGCATTCAAGCCGGACCAGTTCTCCAATCCGGCCGCCCCCGGCAGCCACTTCGAGTCCACCGGCCCGGAGATCTGGAACGACACGGACGGCCGCGTCACCCACGTCGTCATCGGCGCCGGTACCGGCGGGACGATCACCGGCACCGGGCGGTACCTTAAGCAGGTTTCGGCTGAACGGCCGGAGTCCGACGGCGGCCCGGTCAAGGTCATCGGTGCGGACCCCGAAGGTTCGGTCTACTCGGGCGGAACCGGCCGGCCGTACTTCGTCGAAGGCGTCGGCGAGGACATGTGGCCCGCCAACTACGATCGTGACGTCCCGGACCACGTCATCGCTGTCTCGGACGCCGATTCCTTCGCCATGACCCGCCGTCTGGCAAGGGAAGAGGGCTTGCTCGTTGGCGGTTCTTCCGGCATGGCTGTGGTGGCGGCGCTTCAGGCTGCCAAGGACCTGGACGAATCCGCTGTGGTGGTGGTCATCCTTCCCGACTCGGGCCGCGGATACCTCGCCAAAATCTTCAACGACCAGTGGATGCGCTCCTATGGCTTTCTTTCCGGGGGCGAAGAGGCCTCCGTGGGGGAAGTGCTCAAGTCCAAGACGGGCGAGATGCCGGACTTGGTGCACATCCATCCCAACGAGAGCGTCCGCGACGTCATCAACATCATGAACGAGTTCGGTGTCTCGCACATCCCGGTCCTCTCGCAGGAACCTCCCGTGGTGATGGGCGAAGTTCTGGGCGCCGTCGACGAGCGCAGCCTCACCAGCAAGCTGTTCCGCGGCGATGCAAAGCTCACGGACAAGATCGCCGAACACATGGGAGAGCGCCTCCCCGTGATCGGCTCCTTGGAGACCATTTCCGCCGCGCGTGAGCTGCTGTCCGACGTCGATACCGTGATGGTGACCTTCGCGGGAGCCCCGGTCGGCATCCTGACCCGCCACGACCTCCTGGCTTACCTCAGCAACTAGCCTGCGCTGACCAACCGTTGATCGAACAAAGAGGAGCTTCCATGTCCGCCAACAACAAGACCGGTTTCAACACACGAGCCGTCCACGCCGGCCAGGAATTCGAGCCACGCACCGGCGCTGTGGTCCCACCCCTGCACTTCAGCACCACCTATGCCCAGGACGGCATCGGTGGCCTGCGCTCGGGCTATGAATATGGTCGTGGCGGCAACCCCACGCGCGACGCCCTGCAGGAACAGCTTGCCGCCCTTGAAGGTGGAACGGCCGCGTTCTCCTTCGGGTCCGGCCTCGCTGCCGAAGACTCACTGATTCGTGCGGTGGCCCGTCCCGGCGACCACATCGTGTTGGGCAATGACGCCTACGGTGGAACTTACCGCCTGATCAACCGTGTGCTTGGTGACTGGGGAATCGGCAACACCCCGGTGGACATGTCCGATCTCGACGCCGTGGCTGCCGCTGTTGCTGCGAACAAGACCCGCCTGGTCTGGGTTGAGACGCCGTCCAACCCGATGATGAAGATCACCGACATCGCGGCGCTCGCCGCTGTAGCGCACGACGCCGGTGCCCTCCTCGTCGTCGACAACACCTTCGCGTCTCCCTACTTGCAGACCCCGCTCGCCCTGGGTGCCGACGTCGTGGTTCACTCCACTACCAAGTACATCGGTGGCCACTCGGATGTGGTGGGTGGCGCCATTGTGGTGAAGGATGCTGAGCTGGCCGAGAAGATCGGTTTCATCCAGTTCGCCGTAGGCGCTGTGTCCGGTCCGATGGACGCGTTCCTGACCACCCGTGGCTTGAAGACCCTTGGGGTGCGCATGGACCGTCACAGCGAGAACGGCCAGGCAGTAGCCGAGTGGCTGCTGACGCGTCCCGAGGTTGAGGCAGTGCTGTACCCGGGGCTCCCGGACCACCCCGGCCACGACCTCGCCGCAAAACAGATGAAGAAGTTCGGCGGGATGGTGTCGGTGCAGTTCAAGGGTGGAGAGGCCGCGGCAAGGACTGTTGCGGAAAACACCTCCGTGTTCACTCTCGCCGAATCCCTGGGCGGTATCGAGTCCCTCATGAACTACCCCTCGGAGATGACCCATGCTTCGGTGAAGGGCACCGAGCTGGCCGTGCCCGTCAACCTTTTGCGCCTCTCGTGCGGCATCGAGGAAGCCGAGGACCTGATTGCCGACCTTGAACAGGCTTTCGCCAAGATCACCAATGGCTGACATGGCTGCTTCTCCCTCACCCACGGTGACCCTCACCAACAGGCGCGGCTGGATCCTCACCGTGGCGGGTGCCCTGACCCTGCTGGTGGCCGTGTGCTACTTGTACGCGAACTACCAGCCGGCGCTCAACGACTTTGAGGTGTACTACTACGGCGGGGGCAAGGTCCTGGAAGGCGGTGACCTGTACGCCGTCCGTGACGGCCTGCCGTTCACGTACCCTCCTTTTGCCGCCTTGCTTTTCACGGGGTTGGCGGCGTTGGGGTTCTTCGCCGGAAGCATGGTTTTCATTCTCGTGGCCCTGGGCGGTGCCGCAACCGTTGCCGCTTGGTTGGCCAGGCACTACTTCGGCCTGAAGACCTGGCGTGAAGCCTTTGCCGATTACCGCTTCAGGACCACGGCGCTGGTGGGAACAGGAGCCATCCTGCTCCTGGGACCGTGGCGGGACACTTTCGTCTTTGGGCAGATCAACATCATTTTGATGGGCGTTATCCTGGCCGATTTCGCGCTCTACGGGAAAGTTCGCGCCGGTGCCATCCGCTGGCCGGCGGGTTTGCTGATCGGTCTGGCAGCCGGGGTGAAGCTCACTCCTCTTGCCTTTGGCTTGTACTTCCTGGTTCGCCGTGATTTCAAAGCGTTGGGGTGGATGGCGGCCGGGTTCTTTGGGTCCATTGCCGTGGCCTGGGCTGTCTTGCCGCAGGCGTCGCTGGATTTCTGGACCAAGATCCTCCCGGACACGGGCCGCATTGGCGGGCCTGCCTACGTGGACAACCTCTCGGTCAAGGGCCTGCTCCTGCACTTTGGCATGCCGGACTCGTCAGCCACCAACGTGGTGTGGATGGTCCTGTCGCTGGGGCTCGCGATTGTGGCTGGGCTCATCATCACCTGGGCCGTGGCTGTGGACGAGAATTTCATTGCGGTATCTGCCACGGCCATCCTGATGCTCCTGATCAGCCCGGTCTCCTGGTCCCACCACTGGGTATGGGTTGCAGTTGCGTTGCCCAGTATGGCGTTTGCGATGCACCGGGTTCCTTCCCGCAATGGACGGATGCGTACTGCGGGCTGGGTGATAGTGGTGTGCTCCACGGTTGCGTTCTACATGACACCCAAGAACCTGGCTGTTTGGGCTGGCGCCGCGGAATGGGGCAAGGACCCGCAGACCCAGTGGCAACTCATGGTTTCCAGCCTGGGAGTTGTCTGCGCCATCGCCATGATGGTCTATTGGGCCTTGGCTTACCGTCCTTCGCGGACCGGACTGGCCCTTGGTGCAACCACCAAGGACCAGCCGGCGAGCGGTTAGCCGGAGATGCCTTCGCGGCCGTCTTCGTAGCGGCCCGTCAGCCTGCGACGGAACGTGCTGTCCTCGGGGGAAGTGACTTCAACGTCGTACCAGCCGCTGACGGTTTCCCAGCCGATCTTCTTCGATTGTCCGGCTTTGAGTTTCACAGTTTCGGCACCGGGTGCGTATTGCAGGGATTTCAATGCGAGCGTCACCGCAGCCGCGCCGTTGTTGCGGACTTCCAGTTCCATGGCCTTATTGCCGCGGCGGCCGTTGACCGTAACGTCGACGCCGGACGCGGCGCCCGCCGTCGTGCCTTTCAGTTCGTACTGGAAGCGGTTGGGACCGGTGACGACGACGTCGAACGCGCCCGAGGCGGGGGCCAGCTCCACGGCGTCGTTCCCGAGCACGTCCACGTGCCGTGGTTCTGCGAGCTCGCCGGCGTAACCGTAGATGGCGAAGTGCGTTGACCGGGTACCCGTGTTCGTCAGGGCCAGGGTGAGCTTCCCCGGCGCTGCGACCGCGGACACCTGTGGCCTGTAGGGGAGCGGGCGGGCCGGACGCGAGCCGCTTTCCTGGATCGGTGCCACTTGGACAGCCGGCGGGGTGGGCCGCCACCTGCTGATTTTGGCGGGCACGGGTCCCGGGTGGTCCAGGACAGGGGGAGTGCCCGGGGTGCTGAAGTTGAAGACGCCCGTCAGGTCACCACACACCTGCCTGCGCCAAGCCGAAATGTTGGGTTCCTCTACGCCGGTCCAGCGTTCCAGGAAGCGCAGTACGGAGGTGTGGTCGAAGACTTCTGAGCTCACGTAGCCGCCCACCGTCCATGGCGAGACCACGGTCATGGGTACCCGCGGGCCCAGTCCGATGGGCCTGGCCGTGGTCCAGTCCGGTGATTCACCCGAGTTCGGCCGCGGTTGCACGGGCGGGGGAACGTGGTCGAAGTAGCCGTCGTTCTCGTCGAAGTTAAGGAAAATCGCGGTGCTGTCCCAGGTGTCGGGGTTGCTGGCGACCGTATCCAGGAGGCGGTAGACGAAGTTTGCGCTGCCCACCGGCGTCGAAGCTCCCGGGTGTTCCGAGTCGGCAGCGGACGGGACCAGCCAGCTGACCTGCGGCAGGGTTCCTCCGGTGATGTCGGCGTTGAGGCGCTCCAGGAGGGTGTCCGGCCGGCCACGCCACATGGCCTTGTCGAAGAGCGACCGCTCAGCGTCCGTCAGCTTGGCCCGTCCCTGTTCCAACTGGGCCAGTAGGCGTTCCTGCTCCGCTGCAGACTTGCCGGCAAGGTTGTCGTAGAACTCCTCGGTGGTGCGGAGCTTGCCGTCAACCGAGGTGAGCATCTTCCGGCCGATCGCCTTGAACGTCTGGAAGTACTCGACGGCGTTGTCCGTGAAGTTGTCCCAGTCCTGGTAGATCTTCCAGGAGACCCCGGCCTGCTCCAGACGTTCCGGATAGGTGGTCCAGTCGTAGCCTCCATGATCGTAACCATAGGCCGCGTTGGTGACTGCCCGGCTGCTGCTGCCGGGCTCGTTGCCGGTGGTGCCGCTCCACAGGTAGTTGCGGTTGGGATTGGTGGAGCCGTTCACGGAGCAGTGATAGGCATCGCAGATGGTGAAGGTGTCCGCGAGCTCGTATTGGAGCGGGATGTCCTGGCGCTCGTAGAACGTCATGGTGGAGGCGCTCTTGGCCGGAATCCATTTGTCGCACCAGCCGTTGTTCCATGCCGTGGTGGTGCCCTTGAAGGAATGATCCAGATCTCCGAGGTATTGGATGTCGGAGCCGGGCCGTCCAGCGAGTTCGGCGGCCTTGCGCAGGGAGAAGGGCAGCACCGTCTCGCCCGTGGCGCGGGGCTGTTCAAACATGGATTTGCCGTTGGGCAGCCGGGTGACGGACTGGTCGCCGTACCCGCGCACTCCGCGCAGTGACCCGAAGTAGTGGTCGAAGGAGCGGTTCTCCTGCATCAGGACAATCACGTGCTTGATGGACTGCAGGCTCCCGGGAGGCGTGGGTTTGGCCATTGCTGCCTGTACGGAGGGCGGAAGGAGAGAGCCGGCCGCCGCAAGCGCCGTCGCAGCAGCTGCCGTGCCGAGGAAGCCGCGACGGGAAAGCCCAGCGGATTCGGTTGAACGTTTCACCAAGTCAGGGTTGTTCGAGGACATTCAGGGTGCCTTTCGTGGTCAGAGTTGACCCGGCAAGCGTAGGCACGGCAGGTGAACCGCCGGTGAACCCCGCCCAACCCGGAAGTTCGTGTCGTACTTGCTTATGGCTTTCTTTAGAAAAGTCAGCTAGTTTAGGGCGCATGCCTCTTCGTTCCGACTGGTCTGCCCGCTCGTGCAGCCTTGCCCGCGGCCTTGACGTCCTTGGGGACCCTTGGGGAAGCCTGGTGCTCCGGGAAATCTTCCTTGGCAACGGGCGATTCGACGCCATCAAGCAACGGCTCGAGGTGGCGGACACCGTACTGAGCAAGCGTCTGGGGTGGTTGCTCGAGGCCGGACTGCTGGTCCAACGCCCCTACCAGGACGGCGGCCGGACCCGACAGGAATATGTGCTCACCGTCAAAGGTGAGGAAGCGTTGCCTGTCCTGAACGCGATCATCATCTGGGCAGAAAAGCACCTGGACGCGCCGAACGAGATCTCCCACATGCGGGTCATCCATACCGACTGCGGGCACGCCACGTCCTCGGCGGATACGTGCACCCACTGCGGCACGGCACTTACCGCCGCGAACACCAGCTGGCACAGTTTCAAGCGCAACAAACACCCGGTGCCCTTGGCCGTGGCACCACAGCGACCCAACACAACAGATCCAACCAGCACGGCCGATCCAGCCAGCACAGCCGAGACGACCAACACAGCAGAGACGGAGATCCCCGCATGACCGCTTCCGACGTCACAGGGACACCTACCAACTCGCCGCGCCTCCCCTCCGGAAAGCGTCCCTCCGGAAAGCGCCGTGTGCACCCTGCTTGGGTCGTGGCGGCTGTGGCTTTCCTCGCGCTGGTGGGCGCCGCAGGGTTCCGTGCGGCTCCCGGCGTGCTGATGGTCCCGTTGCAGCAGGAATTCGGCTGGTCCACCACTGTGTTGTCCCTGGCGGTCAGCATCAACCTGGTCCTCTTCGGGCTGACGGCACCTTTTGCAGCTGCCCTGATGGAACGATTTGGCATCCGCAAAGTGACAGCGCTGGCCCTGTGCATGATCGGGCTGGGTTCGGCTTTGACAGTCCTGGTGAACCAGTCCTGGCAGATCCTTCTCACATGGGGAGTGCTCATCGGTTTGGGAACCGGGTCCATGGCCCTGGTTTTCGCCGCCACCATCGCCAACACGTGGTTTGCCAAGAGCCGCGGCCTGGTGATCGGCATCCTTACCGCGGGTAGTGCGGCCGGTCAGCTCGTGTTCCTGCCGTTCATTGCTGCGCTTGCCCAGAACCCGGGTTGGCGAGGGGCCTCGCTCCTCATCGCGGCCGGTGCGCTTGCGGTGGTGCCGCTGGTGTTGCGGTGGCTGCGGAACTCACCTGCCGACGTCGGGGTGTTGCCTTATGGTGCGCAAGAACCTGAGGTGCAGGTCGCCGACGCCGGGGCTACCGCTGCGGCGGCCGGCAATCCGGACGTTGTGGTTCCCAAGGACTCCGCCAACGCGGCCGTCCGCGCCCTGCAGGTTCTCAAGCGCGCCGCCAAAGTCCGCACCTTTTGGGCCTTGGCTGCAGGCTTCGCTATCTGCGGAGCCACCACCAACGGACTCATCGGCACGCACTTCATTCCTTCGGCACACGACCACGGCATGCCCGAAACCACGGCGGCAGGCCTGCTGGCCGTCGTCGGAATTTTCGACATCGTTGGGACCATCGCCTCGGGCTGGCTGACCGACCGCTTCAACCCCAAGGTCTTGCTGGCCGTCTACTACCAATTCCGAGGGATCGGCCTGCTGGTGCTGCCGCTGCTGCTGGGCTCGTCCGTGGAACCAAGCATGATCATTTTCGTGGTGGTGTACGGGCTTGACTGGGTGGCGACGGTGCCGCCCACCGCGGCCATTTGCCGTTCTGTGTTCGGGGCCGATGGTTCGGTGGTGTTCGGATGGGTGTTCGCCGCCCACCAGCTCGGGGCCGCGGCTGCAGCGCTGGCCGCCGGGTTCATCCGCGACGCCACCGGACACTACAACTACGCGTGGCTGGGCGCGGCAGCCATGTGCACGGTGGCGGCAGTCATCAGCGCCACGATCCGAAAAGACGCGGCAAAAAAGGAACCCGTAGCCGTGGCCTGAGCCCGTTGTGAGGCCCGTTCTGCGTGCCATTCGTGCCGGATAGCACGCAGAGCAGGCCTCACAACAAGGACTAGCCCGCTTCTGAAATCCGGAACGTCAGCGTCCGGGCTTCGGGACGCAAAGCGAAGTCCGGCCACACATCAGGGCCGCAAGCCCTGGACCCCAGTCCATGCTGGGCCGCGTCCAGGTACAGGTAGCTGCCCTGGCTCTCGGGGAGCTCGTGCGGATGGGCGGCCGAGGAAATCTCCTGCGCTGTGTGCCGGGCAAGCGTAAAGCCCGGGAGGCGATCGCGGGAGTCCGGCACCGCATGGAACTGGAGCCAGGGAGCACCGTTGTTGTGCAGGTCCAGTGATCTGACCGCACTCCTGTGGCCGGATTCCTGGGGCTTGGCGTAACGCACGGACAAATCGTCGATACCGGCGGAATAACGTCCAACCAAGGCGGCGCGCATGCTGTCCGGGTACGACTCACGGGGGCCTGTTCCGAACCAGGTGGCCCCGTCCACGGAGCGAGGCAGGTCGAAGCGGATTCCCAGCCGCGGCCAGATCATGTCCCAACCCGAGCCCGGAACGATCTCCACCCGTAGCCACAGCCCGCCATCGGCCAGTTGCCAGTTTTCCTCCACTGACACCCAGCGAGCGGTGTCGGCCGCGGCGTAACGGGTTCGGACAGAAACGCCGTCTTTGCTGGCTGATATGCCGTCCACCCGGCCCGTGAGCCGGTCCAGTCCGGCAGAACGCCAGATGCTCTCCATGGAAGGAGCCGGAACACCGTCGCCATTGTTGAGCCACGGATCGGCGAGGTCGTAACTGCCGCGGCCCGCACCGGCGTCGTTGTCCGTCGGGGCACGCCACAGTTCCAGCCGGGGACCGGAGACCGGGAGCCCGGCCAGGGACGCCAGGCGGCCGTGTTCAAAGACCGCCGGGCCGAGCGTCACGCTGGGAGCCACGTCGTCTGAACGCCGATCAGCCGCAGGCTGCGGCCGGGGCGGGGCGACACGTGCCCTCGGCCCCGCCAGCGCCAACTGCGCCACGGAGATCACGTGGCCAGCCGTCGCCCAGGCTGTGTCCTTTCGGAGCACTGCCTCCACGGTCAGCCACTGTTCGCCAGCTTCCCCGATGGCCAGCCGGGGAAGTTCCATCGTGGTGCTCCCACCTGCGGCCAGTGCCGCCCCCGCGGAATCGGTGACGTCGAACTCTCCAGAAGCGCCCGGCTCGCCGTTACGCTCAAGACGCCAGCGAAGCACGACGTCGGACGCGTCAGCCGTGTGCCGCAGGTTGGCGACCATGATGAAGTGGCGGGCACCGCCGTGGTGAGTTTCGGTGGAGAAGCCCAGCCGGATCGGTGCCACTACCTGCTTGTACTCGAAGAGTCCCGGGCTGGGCGTGGAGTCCGAGAGCACCATGCCGTCCATCACGAAGTTGCCGTCGTGGACCACCTCGCCGAAGTCGCCGCCGTACGCGAAGAATTCTGTTCCGTCCGCGGCAGTGGTGCGGATGCCGTGGTCCCGCCATTCCCAGACGAAGCCACCATGCAGCCGCGGGTACCGGTCCACAAGGTCCTCGTATTGGTCGATCGCGCCGGGACCGTTGCCCATGGCATGGACGTATTCGCAGAGGATGAACGGCTTGGTGCGCTGCCGGGCCGATTCGGCAGCGGAGCAACCCAGCAGCAGTGAGTGCGAATCGTCGCGGCCAATCGCTTCGGTTTCAGGCACGGAGGAGTACATCCGTGAGTAGACGTCCGTGTAGGCCCCGGTGTAATCGCCTTCGTAATGGACGGGGCGGCCGGTGTCGCGGGCATGGGCCCACGCGGACATCGCAGCCAGGTTGGCGCCGGTGCCGGACTCGTTGCCGAGGGACCACATGATGATGGAGGGGTGGTTCTTGTCCCGTTCCACTGTCCGTTCCATGCGGTCCACATATGCTTCGTGCCATGCCGGATCATCGCTCGGATTGCCCACCCAGCCGTGTCGCTCGAAACCGTGGGTCTCCAGGTCGCACTCCAGGATCACCCAGAATCCCAGCTCGTCAGCAATGTCCAGCAAACGAGGGTGGGGCGGATAGTGGCTGGTGCGGATCGCATTCACGTTAAACCGCTTCATCAGAGCCAGGTCCTCGCGCGCGAAGTCTTCGTTGAACACCCGCCCGCGATCGGGATGTGTCTCGTGGCGGTTCACGCCGTGGAAGACCACGCGCCGGCCGTTGACCATGAACTGGTCGCCTTTTATCTCCACCGTGCGGAAACCGAGGCGAAGGGAGACGGTCTCGCCTGGGCTCGCGACGCTCGCGTTGTAGAGGCGCGGCACCTCAGCAGACCAAGGTTCGACGCCGGTGATCGCCACCGGGGCGACGTCGGCCGGGGAGTCCCAGACGACGTCGACGTCCAGTTCAGGGACCGACAGGCGAATGGGGTAGGCTGCCGCGGATGCCGTGACCTCGGGGTCAATGACGCCGGAGCCTGCCGTGTAGGACGTCCGCAACCAGACGTCGTCGATTCCCTTCCCGGGGCGTGTCTGGAGCGTGACATCGCGGAAAATTCCGGGCATCCACCACTGGTCCTGGTCTTCGACGTAGCTGGACGCCGACCACTGGTGGACCCGGACGGCCAGGACGTTGGTGCCCGGCCGGAGTGCTTCCGTGACGTCAAATTCCTGCGCCAGCCTGCTGCCGGTGCCCACGCCGATTTCGGTTCCGTTGAGCCACACCTTGTAGCGGGACTCCACGCCATCGAAACGCAGAGCTGTCCTGTCCGTGAGGTTCCAGTCCTCCGGGAGTTCGAAGGTGCGACGGTAGTCGCCGGTGGGGTTCTGGTCAGGGACGTGCGGTGCTTCGGTGGGGAAGGGGAACTGGACGTTGGTGTAGATGGGTCGTCCGTAGGCGCCGTCACCTTCCAGCACCCAGTGGGCCGGGACAGGGATCCGGTCCCAGCCTGAGTCGTCCAGGGACTCTTCAGCCACGCCCTCAACTGCTTCTCCGGCAGGCAGCACTCCGCGTCCACCGGGTGTGCCGGGAGCGCCGGGCAGAAGGCGGAAGCGCCACTGGCCATTCAAGGAGAGGGCAGGAGCATCGGAATGCAGCCAACTCCGCGCGGGGAGGCGGTTGCCCGTTCCGGGGCCGGTATCTGTGATGTAGCCGGTTACTGTTGGGGCGGTCATTTACTTCACGGCTCCTTCTGTCAGTCCTCCGCGCCAGAAGCGCTGCAGGACAATCATGGCGATGCTGAGCGGGATGATGGAGAGCAGCACTCCGCCCGTGGTCAGTTCGTAGAATTCGGGCAGGCGGTCCACCTGGCTGAGCCAGTTGTTCAGGCCCAGCGTGATGGGGTAGAGCTCGGAATCGGACAGCATGACCAGCGGCAGGAAGTAGTTGTTCCAGATGCCCACCAGCTGGAAAAGGAATACGGTTACCAGGGCCGGCGTCAGGACCTTGAGCCCAATGGTGTGGAAGATCCGCAACTCACCGGCGCCGTCGATCCTTGCCGCTTCGATCAGTGAAGTGTCCACAGTGGCCTGCGCATAGATCCGGCAGAGGAACAGCCCAAAAGGGGAGACCAGCGATGGCAGCAGGACGCTCCAGTACGTGTTGGCAAGGCCCATTTGGCTGAACAGCAGGAAAAGCGGCAGGGCAGTGGCCGTTCCCGGAACCAGCACGCCACCCAGGATGGTGCCGAACACCAGGTTGCGTCCCTTGAACTCGTACTTGGCCAGGGCGTAGCCGCCTGCCGCAGCAAAGTATGTGGCCAGGAGTGCCCCAACACCGGCGTAGATGGCCGAGTTCAGGAACCAGCGGCCGAAAATGCCTTGATCATAGCTGAGGACCCGGCCCAGGTTTTCCCAGAGCGAGAACGTCGGAGCGAAGAGGAATCCGTTGGTGGAGAACAGATCGGCAGTGGATTTGGTGGAGGCCACCACGACCCAGTAGACGGGGATCAGGAAGTAGAGCGCTACCACCACCAGAAGGGCGGTGACGACGATGGTGGAGGACCGCCGTCGTCCGGCTGATCGGTCTTGGCCTGCGGGTTGTTGGCTTCGTGCGGTGGTGGTGGAGGGTTTGGTAGCTGTCGCGGTCATGATGGCTTCCTGTTCGTGAGTGCGAGGAAGGCGAAGGAAAGGGCGAACGCAGCCACGGCGATGATGACCGACTGGGCGGCCGCAACGTTGTAGTCGTTGTAGGCAAAGGCCGTCGTGTAGGCGCTGAGGTTCGGCGTGTACTGGCTGTCGATGGCGGGGGCCACGGTCTTGAGGACCTGTGCTTCGGCGAACAACTGCAGCGTTCCGATAATGGAGAACACTGTGGTGAGCATGAGGGCGGGACGGATCAGGGGGAGCTGGATGCTCCGGGCCACCCGCCACGTGGAAGCCCCATCGACTTTTGCCGCCTCATAAAGTTCCGCAGGGATGGCCTTGAGCTGCGCCACGATGATCAGCATGTTGTAACCGGTGTAGCTCCAGGTGACGATGTTGGCGATGGACCACAGCACGCTGTTGGCACCAAGGAAATCCGGGGTCAGACCTACTGTTTTGGCAGCGTCAAAGAGGGGGCTGAGCCCTGGTACGTAGAGGAAGGACCACAGGATGGTGGCGATGACGCCGGGGACGCCGTAAGGCATGAAGTAGGCGGCGCGGAAGAATCCCGGCCATTTGGCCGACGCCGATTCCAGCATCAACGCAAGGACGGTGCAGAGGACGATCATGACCGGAACCTGGACGACGCCGAACAACAGCATCCGTCCGATTGAGGCAACAAAGCTACCGTCGGCAAGGGCCTGTGCATAGTTGCCGAACCCGGCGAATTCGCTGGTAACACCCGCCTCTCCGAAGAGTCCGCTCCGGGTCACTTTGGTGAAGCTGGACAGCAGGGCCACAACAATGGGAAGCAGAAACGTCAGGACGAAGAGCGCCAGAAAAGGTGCGAGCAGGAGCCAGGGTGCCCGTGCCGCGGCGCCTGTCCTCTTGCCGCGGCCGGCCGCCGCGACGGGACGTTGCGCGGTGGATGCAGTGCGGGTGGTCGTCATGCCGTTTCCTTCCGGATGGTGAGGCCCTTGTTCTTGAAAACGGTGATGATCTGCTGCTCCGAGGCGGCAATGGAGTCCACCAAGGACGTACCGAAGGCCTTTTTGCGGAACCCGTCACTGAGGATGTTGAAGGACTGCTGGGTCACCGGCCACCAGGACCATTCAGGGTTTTGCTGCTGTGCGGCCGGAACGAAGACGTCCTGGTTGTAGTTCTGGCCTCCGAAGAACGGCGATGCCTGCTGCCGGTCCGTGCCAATGAAGTCGGGATTCGGAGACCAGCCGATGCCGCTGTTCTTGATTTCGGCATCGATTCCCTCTTTGGAAGTGGTCAGCCAGACGGCGAAGTCCACAGCTTCCTTGGGATGCTTGCTGTTGGCCAGGACGGCAGCGGTGGATCCACCGAGGTAGCTGGAACCGAAGCCGGTGGCACCCCAAGTGGGCATGGGGGCAACCCGCCACTTTCCCTCGGAGCCGCTGACGCCCTGGACCAGGGCATCACCCCAGCTTCCCGTGACAGTGGAGGCAATGCCACCTTTGCCTGCCGCGGCGAACCAGCCCGGCGAGAAGGCGCCGTACGCAGTGGTGACGAGGTCGTCGTCGATCGCTTTGTCGAAGAAGCGCGCAGTGTTGAGCGTCGCGTCGTCGGTCATGTTGATGACCCAGCCGTCTTCCTCGGGTCGGAGCCAAGCGGCGCCTGCCTGTCCGGCAAAGGAAGCGAAAGGGGAGGCATCGCTGATGGGGAAGCAATCAAGGTAGGTGTCCACGGAACGAAGTTCGCGGGCCAGGGCAGCCCATTCCTCCCACGTTTTAGGTGGAGTTCCGCCCACTTTGTCCAGGAGGTCCGGTTGATGGAACATGGCCATCGGACCCGAGTCTTGGGGGATTCCGTAGACACCGCCCGTGTAGCTGACCTGCTTCCACAGGGTGGGATCGTACAGGTGCTGATGGTCGTTGGCACCGTACCGGGAGACATCCACCAGCCCGTTCACCAGCATGAACTCCGGGACCGACCGCAGTTCCACCTGAGCCAGATCCGGCCCGCCCCCGGCCGCCAGGGCCGAGTACAGCTTTTGGTAGCCGCCCGCGTTGCCGCCAGGGATCCACACCACATCCACTTGGACGTTGGGATTGGCAGCGTTCCACACGTCGGCGACCTTCTGGAAGTCCTTCAGCCACGCCCAGTAGGTGAGCCGCACGGGACCGTTGGCGGCGGGGATGGTCGGTGCAGCGTTGACGGAGTGGGTTCCCGGGGTGGCGCAGCCGGACAGCAGGCCCATGGCGGCTGTTCCCAGGCCTGCTGCCAGGAGTTGTCTTCGACTGAAACCGGTCATGAGCCTTCACCTCTTTGTGTCGGGTTGGACGCTGCCGCGCACCCGGAAAGCGGGGGTGTGGCACGTCGATTGTGACCACGGTAACAGAAAATTCGAGTGACTACTCGAATTTCAACGCAGGGACGTTCCGCGTACACTGGCTAGCCATGACCACAAAGGACGCGGGCCGGACAGTGAGGCGTGGCCCTTACGCGAAATCCGAGGAACGGCGCCTGACGATTCTGGATGCAGCCCACGCGGTGTTTGCTGCACGTGGATACCGCGGGGGATCGTTGCAGGAAGTCGCCGACCGGGCGGGAATGAGCCAGACCAGCCTTCTGCACTACTTCCCGTCCAAGCGCGACCTTCTGATGTCGGTCCTGGAACGGCGTGACGAGATCACCGGCGGAGCCTTCCCTGATGACATGGAAGAGGGCTTGGCGGACTCGATCATCCGGACGGCGCTGTACAACGAGAACATCCCCGGGGTGATTGAGCTCTACACAGTCCTGTGTGCGGAGTCCGTCACGGATGAGCACCCTGGACGGGACTATTTCACGGAACGTTTCGAGCGATTGCGGGCAAGCTATGCCCGTCGTTTCGGCGAGCTTGCAGCTGACGGCAGGCTGCGGCCCGGCGTCGATCCCGGGGAGGCAGCCACATCGCTGGTGGCTCTCTGGGACGGCCTCCAAACCCAGTGGCTCCTTGCCCCGGACCAGGTCGACGTAACCAGGGGCCTCAGTGGGTTCCTCAACCTGGTAATCCTCCCGGACCCCAACTAGGGGACAGCAAACGTCCCATTGAGCCCCCGTAGCGACGTTTACTGTCCTCTGGTTGGGGTGGGTTAGCCGCGGAAGGCCGACAGACCCGTGATGTGCTGGCCCAGGATCAGGGTGTGGACCTCGTCGGTTCCCTCATAGGTGCGCACTGACTCCAGGTTGTTCGCGTGCCGCAGCGGTGAGTAGTCCAGCGTGACGCCGTTGCCGCCCAGGATGGTCCGGGCCTCGCGGGCGATCTTGATGGCTTCGCGGACATTGTTGAGCTTGCCCAGCGAAATCTGCTGTGGCAGGAGGTGCCCGGCGTCCTTCAGCCGGCCCAAGTGGAGGGCCAACAGCGTGCCCTTCTGGATCTCCAGGAGCATGTTCACCAGTTTCTCCTGCGTCAGCTGGTAACCGGCCAAGGGACGTCCGAACTGCAAGCGTTCAGCCGCATAGGAAAGGGCGGCTTCGTAGGAATCGCGGGCCGCTCCCATGGCACCCCAGGCGATCCCGTAGCGTGCCTCGTTCAGGCAGGAAAATGGGCCGCGAAGACCCATGGCACCCGGGAGGATCGCCTCCGGAGCCAGCCGAACGGCGTCGAACGTTACATCGCACTGGACCGAGGCGCGCATTGAAAGCTTTGGCTCAATGGGTGTGGCGGTGACGCCCTGGGCATCGGAGGGGACCAGGAAGCCCCTGATTCCATCCTCTGTCCGCGCCCACACCACCATGACGTCCGCGATCGAGGCGAGGCCGATCCAGCGCTTGGCTCCATCCAGCACCCATCCATCGCTGGTCTGCCGGGCGGTCGTGGTCATGGAGGAAGGGTCCGAGCCGGCCGAGGGTTCAGTCAAAGCGAAGCAGCCAATCAGCTCGCCCGCAGCCATCCGTGGAAGCCACTCCTCCTTCTGTGCCTCCGATCCCCAACGATGTATGGCGGTCATCGCCAACGAACCCTGCACCGAAACAAAGGTCCGGATGCCCGAATCGCCGGCCTCCAGTTCCAAGGCGGCCAGGCCATATTCGACGGCGGTCCGGCCGGGGCAGCCGTAACCCTCCAGGTGCATGCCGAGGACGCCCAGCTCGCCAAGTTCCGGGGCGATCTCCCGGGGAAAGACCGCGTCCTCGTACCAGCGGGAAATATTCGGACGGATCCTTTGGGTGGTGTAATCGCGGACCTTGTAGCGGACGGCGAGTTCGTCGTCGGAAAGAAGGGAATCCAGGGCCAGGACGTCGGAGGTGTTCGTCGTTGAATCGCTCATTCCAGAATCCTAGGGGCACCGCGGGGTCCGGTGTGCCAGCCTGAGGCGCAGGGCCTCGGAAGGCCCTTCAGTAGTATGGGATGCGGGGGCGGCACACTTCCCCCGTGCGACTTTGCTTATTTGGGGGATTTTGGATGGCACTGCCCGACGTCGATTTAAGGACCGAAACGGACGCCGCGCGGCCGCACAACCGAGCACAAGCGTCTCCGCTGTTCCGCCGTCTGCTTCCCCTGGCGGTAGTGGCCCTGCCGGCGTTGATGCTGCTCGCGGACTGGGCAAAGCAAGGCCTGGACTTTAGCGTCTACTGGTTCGGTGGGAGCATCCTGAACCAGGCAGGTTCTTCACCCTCGGACCTTTATGGCCCCAGCGTGGCCTCGGCCGGTGGACCCCAGCTGCCCTTCACGTACCCACCGTTCGCCGCGCTGGTGTTCGGGTTGTTGGCCCGCTTGCCACAATTGACGGCGCTCAACGTGTTCAACGGCGCCGGTGTGGTGGTCGCGGGCTGGGTGGCTGTCACGATCGTCCGTTACTGGTCATCCAAGCCCGACCTGCGGAGCGCACTATCCTCGGCCAGGAGCTGCTGGACAGCTGCGGCGTTGTTCCTGGCAATCCTTTTCCTGGGGCCGTGGCGAGAGACGTTGGCTTTCGGGCAGATCAACATCTTGCTCATGGGCCTGATGGTGGCGGACCTGCTCGGCGGCGTGTCCAAGCGACGGAGGTTCCGCGGAAGCGGCTTCCTTGTTGGTGTTGCCGCCGGAATCAAGCTGACGCCGCTGGTGTTCGGCCTGTATTTCTTGATGCGCAAGGACTGGCGGGGGCTTGCGAACATGTCCCTGGGCTTTGTCTTCACTGTGCTGTTTGCGTGGTTGCTGCGCCCGGCGGAATCACTGAAATTCTGGCTGGAGATCCTTCCCGACACCTCCCGCATCGGCGGAGCCGGCTACGTGGACAACCTCTCTATTAAGGGTGCCCTCCTGCACTTCGGGGTCCCGCAGGACGCAGTGACGCTCCCTTGGCTCGCGTTCAGCCTGGGAACGCTGGTGTTGGCTGCCTTGCTTGTCCGTGCAGCCAGCGCCCAGGGCGCCCGCGTTGTTGCCATTTCGACGACGGCACTGGCCATGTTGCTCGTCAGCCCGGTTTCGTGGTCCCACCATTGGGTCTGGATGGCCGTGGTCCTGCCGGCGTTCGCATGGACCATCAAAGAAACACCGGCGCGTCTGAAGGCCCAACGGACGGTGATGGGGATCGTTCTTACCGTCTCCACGCTGGTGTTTTTCTTCTCCCCGAAGACCATTGGTACCGCACTCGGCGCAGCCAACCTGGATGTCCAGACGCCCGGTCTGTGGATCATGGCCTCCAGCGCCGGTGTTTTCTGCGCGGCGGCCATCCTCCTCTCCTGGTTGGCAGCCCTGCGCAGGAACTCCGTACGCACCGAAGACGTGCCGGACGTTCCTACCCGCCTGCGCCAGTGGGCTGCCCGCTCCTAGGCAGGGAATACAGGACCCGGCCTACTCGCCGCGAACCACGCCAGCGTCGGCCCGTTCACCCGTGAAGTAGCCGCGGGTGGAAGGGGCGAAGCGGCATACGACAGCCAGGACCACGCCCAGGGCCAGCAGCAGCACGCCACTGACAAACGCGCCACCGACGCCGAAGATCTGCGTATCGCCGTAGGACGGATCCCACATCTGGACCGCGGAGATGAAGAACGCCGCCGTCAGGGACAAGGCTCCCAGGAACGGCAGGATGCCGCGGAACCAGAGGTTGCGTGCGGAATCCCGAAGGGTTGAACGGAAGTACCAGACACAAGAGAACCCGGTGAGCGCATAGTAGAACGCGATGAACAGGCTGATGGCACTGATGGAGTCCGAGAGCAGGTTCTCGCTGAGGAAGCTCATGGCCACGTAGTAAACCACCGCCACGGCCCCCATCACCTGGGTTGAGAACCCGGGCGTCATGAATCGCTCGTGGACCTTTCCGAAGCGCGGGGGAAGGGCGCCATGGACACCCATGGACAGGGTGCCGCGGGCCGTCGGAAGGATAGTGGTCTGGGTGGAGGAGAGGACAGAGGCCAGCACCGCCACCACAATCAGCCATCCCCACGGACCGAGAACAACATCCTTCATTGCCAGAAAGACATCATCCTGGTTGGCCTCATTACCGAGGCCGATACCATCGGTTCCGATCGTGGCGTACATCATCACCAGCAGGGCCACAGACACGTAGATTGCCACCAGCACCGAGGCGGAAATGACGGCACCGCGACCCGGGGTTTTGGCCGGGTTTTCGGTTTCTTCATTCAGCGCAAGGCAGGTGTCCCAACCCCAGTAGATAAACAGGGCCAGCAGTGCCCCGTGCACCACTGCTCCCGGGTCGGCAAATGCGCCCGCAGGATTGAACCACTCAAAGTCGAAGGCCTGCCCCTCGGGAGCTCCGCCGGCAATCCGGAAGATGATTGCCACGGCAAAAATGCCCAGGGAAATGTACTGGATGTACGTCAATGTCCGTTGGACGTGTTCACCCAACCTGATGCCTCGATGGTTGACGTAGGTCATGAACACGATGAACAGCACGCCCGTGGCGGTCACCAGCCATTTATTCTCCGCCAGGGAGCCGTCGCCAACCAGCAGCCAAAGGTACTTTCCGGCGATCTGGGCAAGGTTGGCCAGGACCACGATCCCAGCCAGGGCCACGCCCCAGCCGCCCAGCCAGCCCGCCCACGGCCCGAACGCTTTGCGTGCCCAGAAGAACGTGGTTCCGCAGTCCGGCATGGCGCTGTTGAGCTCGCGGAAAGCGTAGGCGATGAACAGGACAGGAATGAATCCCAGCACAAGAATGAGCGGTGTGTAGTTCCCGTTGACCGCGACAATCAGTCCCAGCGTTGCCGCCAGCGAATACACAGGCGCGGTGGATGCCAGCCCCAGCATGACGGAGTCGCCGAGGTCCAGGATTCCGGCGTGGAGCCCTTTGGGAGGTACGACGGCGGTACGGTCGCCGCCCGCTGGGCCGCCACCCGGCGTCGAGGTTTCAGTGCTCATAGTGCAGCTCCATAGGAAGTAGCAGGGGGCGCGACGGGCGCGGGGGCGTCAATGGTGTTGGGGACGAAGCGGCAGAAGTAGTCCGTGATGGGGCCATCCGATTCGCGGATGCCGCAGCCGACTGATTCGCCGTCCACCACCCAGAGCCCGAGGACAGGGTGGTTTCCGTCAAAGTCGGGAAGCGGGTGGTACTGCTGGTAGCACCAGCCTTCGCGGCCGTAGCCTCCGGGCTGCGAGATATCAATGCCTGGGGCGTGGATGCGGATGTTGTCGCCTTCGCGGCCGTGCAGGGGCTTGGCCACCCATTCCTTCAGCGGTCCGGGATCACCGAGGTAGGCGGGCAGCAGGTTCTCGTGGTTGGGGTAGAGGTGCCACAGTGCAGCCAGGAGGGCCTTGTTGGACAGCAGCATCTTCCAAGCCGGCTCCACCCAGCGAGGGTTGTGTGCACGCTGCAGAAGACGGTGGCCGAAAGGCTCCTTCATCATCAATTCCCAGGGGTACAGCTTGAACATGGTGCTGATCATGAAGTTGTCCAGGTCCACGAACCGGTTCAGGTTGGGGTCCCAGCCAATGTCCGACATGTTGATGCCGATGGTGGTCCACCCGCCCTGGCTGGCGACGTCGCGCATGTAGGCGGCCGTCATCCAATCCTCGCCGGATTCCTCGGCTTCGGAGTGGGCAACATGCAGGGTGCTCATTCCGGTCCTGTACTGCAGCTTTTGCCATTGCCGGATCAACGCCTCGTGGATGCCGTTCCACTGGTCCTTTTCAGGAAAGACGTCCTGCAACCAGAACCATTGGGCCACCGAGGCCTCGATCAGACCTGTGGGCGTATCGGCGTTGTACTCCAGCATTTTGGCCGGGCCGCCGGCGCCGTCATATATAAAGTCGAAACGGCCGTAGATGTCCATGTCCCCGGCCTGCAACGACTCGGCGGCCAGTTCCAGTGCCTGGCGCCCGATCCCGATGTCGCCCATGGCCCCGGTGGCAAGATACTTCGCTGCCTCCAGGCACATGAGGTGCATGCCTTCGGCGGTCTCCTCGAGTTTTTCCACCTCGTCCATGGTGAACTCGTAGTAGGCCGATTCGTTCCAGTATTCGATTTTCCGGCCGTCGGGCATGGTGGTGGTCGAAAAAACCAGGCCCTGCTCTTCGATCTTCTGCTTCCAGTCCGGCCGAGGCACGGAGGACAGTCGCCGCACGCCTAGCCTCCCGAGCTTCCGCCGCTTTTGGAACTGCTGCCGAAGCCACCGCGACTGACCGTGCCACCCTTGGTGCTGTATCCCGTGGAGGACTTGGCACCTTGCGGAACAGTTTTAGTCGCGCTCGGGAAGGCACTGCGGTTCTGGCCGACGGCGGGTACGCTGGCGCCGCGCGAGTAGAAGTACCAGGCATAAACGCCGGAGCTCCGGCCTGCCGAACTGCTGTTGTTGCACTGGTCGTCGTCCACGCGCTCGCCGGTTTCTTCGTTGAAACATACCTGGGCGTAGTCGGCCTCCTGTTCGTTGGAGGCCACGATGGCGGTGATCGTTCCGGCCAGGAGGGCTGTCACGCCGAGCCCCACCACGATGGTGCGGCGCTGCGAGCGCTTCTTTTTCTTTGCTGCGGCAGCGGCTTCACGTTCGCGTTCACGCTCGAACGGGTCCACGACGGGGAGGGGTTGTCCCGGCTCAGCTTGTCCTGCCGTGTTACTACCCGCGGAAGCTCCCACGGGTGCGCCGGCAGTGGCCTTCTTGTTCTTGGACCGCTTGCCGCTTCCCGTGGGGCCGTCCTCGACAGGGGTGAACAACTCGGGGTGGAGCTCAGGTTTGGGCACCTGCCATGGAGGTGGTTTGGGCGCGTTGTTGGCCGCGTTCAAGCCATCGTTGTTGTCCCCACCGCTGCCATTGTTGCCGGCCGCGTCAGGGCTGTCTTTCGGGTCCATGTATATCCCCCTGGATAGACCGTGGTGTGCCCGGCGCCCCGCCGGACCAGAATGCTCAGAGCAAGCCTAGTCCTTGCACCCTCTGCAGGCACTTATCCCCGCGGCATATGGGGAGAAGTGCCCATCACGGGAACCGTGCAAGGATGTAGCCATGGCGGCAACTGAGGCTCAGGGCAACGGTGATGAAAACGCCCTGCTGAAGTTTCCGACGGTGCGTGGCATTGGCCGTGGCCGGGTCACGGCAGGGCTGGTTCTGGCCCTGCTGCTTCCGCCAGCGGTGGAGCTGACCGTAACGGTGCTCAATTTCCGCAACTTTTCCATGATCATGCTTCTCCAGCTTGCCGTGGCCGTGGCGGTGGCCGCCATTGGTGGTTTGTGGCCTGCAGTGGTTGCGGCCGTGCTGGGAAGTTTCCTGCTGAACTATTTCTCGGCAGACCCGGTGGGATCGTTGTCCATCGCCGATCCCACCACCTTGTTTACCCTGGTGGTTTTCCTCGCGGTGGCTTGTGGAGTGGCCTTGGCGGTGGGCCTGGCCAGCCGGAGAGCGCAGGAAGCGGCGAGGTCCGGCGCGGAGGCCACTGCGCTCAGTGAGCTTGCCCTCCGTATCCTGAGTTCGGATGGAAGCCTGGAGACGTTCCTTGAGAAAGTCCGAGGCAACCTCGGCATGGACGCAGTGACCCTCCTGGGTTCCACAGGCACAGGGACCACCACCCAAGGCGCGCCCCCTGAATGGCGTGTCCTCGCCAGCGCCGGCCCGAATCCGCCGGTGACGCACGCCGCCGCCGATCATGCCGCCGTCGTCGATCCCCATTACACGCTGCTGCTCCGCGGGGGTCCGTTGTCGCCCCACCACCAGCGGATGCTGGTGGCCTTCGGCGCGTTCGTGGTGGCTGTCAGGGAGCGGCAACAGCTGGTAAAGAGCAGGCGTGACAACGTCAGGCTCTCGGAGGGCAACAAGATGCGGACGTCAATCCTTCGGGCGGTTTCCCACGATTTAAGGACTCCATTGGCTGGAATCAAGCTGGCTGTCAGCAGTCTCCGGCAGGAAGACGTGAGCTTTCCGCCGGATGTCGAGCGGGAGCTGTTGGAGACCATCGAGGATTATGCGGACCGCTTGGACCACCTGGTGGACAACCTCCTGGACATGTCCCGGATCACCGCCGACGCCGTAAACCCCTTGTTGAGCGGGATCGTGTGGGCGGACGTGCTGCCGGATGCGTTACGTGGCGTACCGCACGAGCGGCTCCGCAATGAATTGCCGCCCAACCTGCCTCCCGTGCAGGCGGACGCGGGAATGCTTGAAAGGGTCGTGGCCAATATCGTCGAAAATGCCATGAAGTACGCCCCGGACTCGGATGTCGTGCTGACGGCCCGTGCGGGGGAGGGCATTACCGTGGGGGAGCAGCCAGCCGGCGAACTGCGGATCACGGACCACGGCAAGGGCGTCGGCCATGAGGAAGTCCTCACGATGTTCCAGCCGTTTCAGCGTTTTGGCGATTCGTCCACAGCCTCAACTGCCGTCGGGACAGGGACGGGCGGCGGGGTCGGTTTGGGACTGGCCGTGGCGAAGGGATTCACCGAGGCCATGGGTGGCCGCCTCGCAGCGGAGCCGACGCCGGGTGGAGGCTTGACCATGGTGGTCACCTTGCCGTTGTGGACCGGTGATCCGCTGTGACGCTGGTTCTGATTGTTGAGGACGAGGCCCGCATTGCCAGGGCCATGCAGGTCACCCTCCAGGCCCACGGGTACCAGGCCATGACTGTGGGGAACGGTGCCGACGCCCTGAACGCGGCCGCGAAGCACCCGATCAACATCGTGGTGCTGGATCTGGGCCTTCCGGACATCGACGGCGTGGAAGTCATCCGCCGCATCCGTAGCTGGAGCAGCATGCCCATCATTGTCTTGTCCGCCCGCCATGCTTCGGAGGACAAGGTGGAGGCGCTCGACGCCGGTGCGGACGACTACGTGACCAAGCCTTTCGGTTTGGATGAGCTGCTTGCGCGGCTGCGGGTGGCCTCACGCCGCGTGGTGGCCGGAGGGGAAGAACCCACGCTGGCAACCGCCGATTTCATTGTTGATCTTGCCGGGAAAAAGATCGTGAAGGACGGGACCGAGGTCCGGCTGACGCCCACCGAATGGAACATCCTGGAACTGCTGGTCCGGAACAAGGGCAAGTTGGTCAGCCAACAGCAGATCCTCACGCAGGTCTGGGGGCAAGCCTACGCAAAGGAAACCCAGTATCTGCGGGTTTACATTGCCCAGTTGCGGCGGAAGTTGGAGCGGGATCCGGCGGAGCCGCGCCATCTGCATACGGAAGCGGGGATGGGCTACCGTTTTGATCCTTAGCTGCCGCCCGGTCCGTCCGTAGACTGGTGCCCATGAACACCGCTTCCGTCCTTGCCGTGTGCCGCGTCCACCAGTTGCTTCCCGACCCCGTGGGAAGCGTGGGCGTTACCGCCATCGACAAACGTCCTGTCGAGGGACCGGTCAAGGTTCACAAACTGGGCATCCATGGGGATGTGCAGGCCAGCAGGGTGCATCACGGCGGAGAAGACCAGGCCGTTTACGCCTATTCTCAGGAAGACGCTGACTACTGGTCCGGCGAGTTGCAGAGGGATCTTCCGGCGGGCATCTTCGGCGAGAACCTGCGTGTAACAGGCATTGACCCCACAGGTGCTGTGATTGGCGAGCGGTGGAAGATCGGCCTCGACGTCGAACTTGAAGTGACCTCTCCCCGGACCCCTTGCGCCACGTTCCAACGGGTGCTGGGGGAGCCCAAATGGGTCAAGCGCTTTTCCGATGCCGGACGGGTTGGTACCTACTTGCGCGTGATCACAACGGGCAGTATTTCGGCGGGAGACCACATCCACCGCACGTTTGTCCCCAAGCACGGCATCACCGTGGGCCAGTGGTTCAGTGAGCCCACCCCGGACCTGGTGCAGATCCTGCTTGATGCCGAAGCGGACGGGGAGATCCGCCTGCAGGAGGATTACCGCCCTGAGTTCGAGAAAGTGCTGCGCAGGAGCGGACTTTAGCAGCCAGGGCTCCGATGTGAACAAGCTCACCCGGCAGTAGTGGGTTCTTAACTCGCGGTGAGGATGCCGCGTGCCCTACACTTGAAACATCCCCCACTCCGGAATTCCCTTTATCCTGCCCAATTCTTGAGGCAGGACTGGTAAGTGTTGGGGCCCGCAATTGTGTGCGGGCATTTTCATAGGGAGAGCCGGCTAAAGAAAACGCTGTACAGACTGCTGGGATAGCAGCCAAGAGATGCAGCGGGAAGTCCTGCCATGGGATTGCGACAGCGCCGGACTTCTTGCGGAAGCAGGGCACCATTTCCTGTTTTTCGCGACGAGTACTGCGGCCAGCCCAACCGGGTCGCGCCGACTGCCCTATGGATGAGGAATTTCTCCCTATGACCGAAAATCTCAACGAAGACTTCGACGCCCGGAACGCTGAAACTGTCGAAGCTGAAGCGCCGGCTGCCGCCGCTGCCGCCGTCGAGAATGCCGCAGCTGAGGCTGCGGCCCCCGCTTCCACCGAAGCTGCCCCCAAGGCCGACGACGAAGAAGAAGGCGTCCGTTTCGCCGAACTCGGCATCGATGGCCGCGTCCTGGCCGCATTGCAGGATGTCGGCTATGAAAAGCCGTCGCCCATCCAGGCCGCAACCATTCCGCTGCTCCTTGAGGGTCGCGACGTCGTTGGCCTGGCCCAGACCGGTACCGGCAAGACCGCGGCATTCGCCGTTCCCGCACTGTCCCGCCTGGCCGAACTCCACGACCTCAACGGCCCGTCCCGCAAGACCCAGGCTTTGGTCCTGGCTCCGACCCGTGAACTGGCGCTCCAGGTTGCCGAGGCTTTCACCTCCTACGCCAAGCACATTGACGACTTCACCGTTCTGCCGGTGTACGGTGGCTCCGCCTACGGCCCGCAGCTTGCCGGCCTCCGCCGCGGCGCCCAGGTTGTTGTCGGTACCCCCGGCCGTGTCATCGACCACATCGCCAAGGGTTCCCTGGACCTTTCCGAGCTCCAGTACCTGGTGCTTGACGAAGCTGACGAAATGCTCCGCATGGGCTTCGCCGACGACGTTGAGCAGATCTTCCAGCAGACGCCGGAAGACCGCCAGGTTGCCTTGTTCTCTGCCACCATGCCCGGCCAGATCCGCCGCATGTCCAAGCAGTACCTGAACAACCCTGCCGAGATTTCCGTGAAGTCCAAGACCTCCACGGGCACCAACATCCGCCAGCGCTACCTCCAAGTCATGGGCCCGCACAAGCTGGACGCCCTGACCCGCATCCTCGAGGTTGAAGAGTTCGACGGCGTTATCGCCTTCGTGCGGACCAAGATGGCCACCGAGGACCTCGCCGACAAACTGAAGTCCCGCGGCTTCCAGGCCGCAGCCATCAACGGTGACATCCCGCAGCAGCAGCGCGAACGCACTGTGGACGCACTCAAGGAAGGCCGCATCGACATCCTCGTGGCCACCGACGTCGCCGCCCGCGGTCTTGACGTTGAGCGCATCAGCCACGTCATCAACTACGACATTCCGCACGACACCGAGTCCTACGTGCACCGCATCGGCCGTACCGGCCGTGCAGGCCGCAACGGTGACGCCGTGCTGTTCATGACGCCGCGCGAGAAGTACTTGCTCCGTGCCATCGAGAAGGCCACTCGCCAGACGGTGGAGCAGATGCACCTTCCCACGGCCGAGACCGTCAACTCGCTGCGTCTTGGCAAGTTCGCCGAGCGCATCACGGAGACCCTTGAGTCCGAGGACGTGGCCTTGTTCCGCGACCTCATTGCCTCCTACGAGGAAGAGCACAAGGTCCCGGCTGCCGAGATCGCTGCAGCCCTGGCCGTCATGGCCCAGGGTGGACAGCCCCTGCTGGTCAAGGAACTCCCCGCAGCTCCTGAGTACCAGAAGCGTGAGCGCTCCAAGGACGGCTTCGGTTCCCGTGGCCCGACCCGTGCGCTCACCGAGGGTAACGCCACCTACCGGATCGCCGTCGGACGCCGCCAGCGCGTCATGCCGGGTTCCATCGTAGGTGCCATTGCCAACGAAGGTGGTATCTCCTCAGCACAGATCGGTGGCATCGACATCCGCTCGGACCACTCCCTGGTGGAGCTCCCGGCAGACCTGAGCCCCGAGCAGCTGCGTGCACTGTCCCGTACCCGCATCGGCGGCGAGCTGATCCACCTTGAGCTGGACAATGGCCGCAGGCCCAACCGGGAACGCGGCGGCTACGGCGACCGCGACAACCGCGGTGGTGGCAACTTCAAGGGCAACGGCGGGTTCAAGAAGGAGTTCCGCAAGTCCGATGGCGAGCGTTCTTCCGCTGACCGTGGTGGCCGCTCCTACAGCGACCGCGCTGAGCGCACCTCAGGCAGTTACGGTGACCGCGATCGTGGCCAGGCCAGCGGCTCGCGCTACGGCGGCCACGGTGATGGTGCCCGCAAGCCCCGCACGGGCGGCGAAGGCAGCAACCGCGACTTCAACCGCAAGGGCAAGTGGTAAACAGCGCCAAGTGGTAACCACTGAGTAGTTCCCGTCAAGGGGCCGGCTTTCGAGCCGGCCCCTTGCGGCGTTAACGGGGTTACATGTGCCGCCGCCCCGCCGTACCATCAAGGTGCCGGCCGTCTGGCCGCTGAACAGGGGAGGTTCCATGGGATTGCTGGACAACTTGAAGAAGAACCTGGGCTTTGGAGACAAGGGCGGCCATGAGGCGCAGCATGCGGACAGCGTTCCAGAGGACAGTGCTGCGGGCAATATCGGTGTCGACGACGGCGGGACGCGCGGGAGCGGTGCTCCGGAGCCTCTGGCGGACCACACGGCGGTGACCCAGGCCGAGGAGGACGCTGCCGCCGTCGAGGTTTCAGCAGCGGACAGTTCCGCAGCCGAAGCTGCCGCGGCACAAGCGGCTCGGCAACAGGCCGCAGCAGACGCCGCAGCGGCCGAGGAAGCCTCCCAAGAGGGCTTGGAGCCGGAGGCTCCGGAAGTTCAGCCCCAGGCCCAGGAAGCCGCTGTAGAGGCAGCGACAGAGACGGGCCAGCCCGGGCCTGTGGCACCGCGTGTCACAGAGGTCGTCGTGGAGCAGGGGGACACCATGAGTGGTATCGCTGCGCAGTTCGGCGTGGATCTCGGTGCCCTCATCGCCACGAACGCCGACACCGTGCCCAACCCGGATCAGATTTACCCGGGACAGGTGCTTCGCCTGCCCTGATTTTCTCCGTTTGTAGATCAGGTAAACAGCTGTTTTGCAAATTGTGTCGAGGCCATTTTTCTCCTTGGATTCGCCGATTTGTAGCTTCTGAAAACGTCCGGTAGAGTATTTACTCGTTGCCCCCCTAGCTCAGTGGTAGAGCGCGTTCTTGGTAAGAACGAGGTCACCGGATCGATTCCGGTGGGGGGCTCTGGATGAGGGCCTGCGTCAAGGCGGTTTTGACCGGCTGACGCAGGCTTTTCTCATCCGTGGCGGTGTAGCTCAGTTGGTTAGAGCGCACGACTCATAATCGTGAGGTCGGGAGATCGAGCCTCCCCACCGCTACAGAGCAAGACCCCGCAGATGTAGTCTGCGGGGTTTTTCGTTTTCTGGGACAGAATGGGTCCATGAGCCGAATCGCGATTATTGGCGGCCACGGGAAAGTGGCCCTGCATCTGTCCCGGATTCTTAGTGGTGAAGGTCACGACGTCACGTCCTTCATCCGAAATCCCGACCATGTGGCGGATGTCACGGGTACGGGCGCCTCCGCGGAGGTGCTTGACGTTGAACATTCGACGACGGCGGAACTCGCCCAGGCGCTGCAGGGCCACGATGCCGTGGTCTGGTCCGCAGGGGCCGGTGGGGGCAACCCCGCAAGGACCTACGCCGTGGACCGGGACGCTGCCATCCGTTCCATGGACGCTGCGGCGGAGGCGGGCGCGAAGAGATACGTCATGGTGTCCTACATAGGTGCTTCCAAGGAGCACGGAGTCCCAAGCGACAACCCGTTTTTTGCCTACGCGGAGTCCAAGGCTGCGGCTGATGACTATTTGCGCGGCACCGGCCTCGACTGGACCGTGCTGGGTCCAGGGAGCCTCACCGATGAGCCGGCCACGGGGTTGATCGAACTGCATCCGGAAAACCCCGATGACGGCACGCAGACGTCCCGGGCCAACGTTGCCCTGGTGGCCGCCGCCATCCTGGAGCTGCCGGAGACCATCGGCAAGACCCTCCCGTTCAAGGACGGCACCGAGGACGTGGTGGACGCCCTGACCAAGGAGTGACGGGGCCTCTGAGCCACGCGCACGCGGGGAAGTGTCTGCGCCCCGGGATATGTTTGTAGGGAACTTTTCCGGTCGCTCCGGGAAAGGGACCGTACAACATCCGGGGAAGCAGGAACATGGATCAGCTGGCACTCATAGTCGGGTTGCTGCTTGCAACAGTATTCGCCGTCGGTCTGGGGGACCGGCTCCGGTTGCCGTATCCGGTTCTAATGCTGTTGCTGGCCGTTGCCCTTACCTTCATTCCGGGCTTTCCCGAGTTTGAGATTTCACCGGAACTGATCCTGCCGATCTTCCTGCCGCCGTTGCTCTTCGCCACGGCCCAGAAGAGTTCCTGGGCGGTTTTCAGGGTTCGTTGGCGGACCTTGTTGTTGATGGCTGTGGCTTTGGTGGTGGTGACCACCGCCGCGGTGGCCGGGGCCGCCTGGTTGATGATTCCAAGTATCGGTGTCCCCGCCGCGATCGCCTTGGGGGCCATGGTCGCGCCGCCGGATCCCGTAGCCGTGGAGTCCGTGGCAGGCCGGGTGCATATGCCACGCCGGCTCATCACCGTTCTTCAAAGTGAAGGCCTCTTCAACGACGCCGCTGCCATCGTGATCTTCCAGGCTGCCGTCGCAGCCACCATGTCCGGCAAGGAAGTAGGCCCTGAAGTCATCCCCCAGTTCGTGCTGGGTGCGGCGCTGGCCGTCGTGATCGGCATCGCGATGGGTTGGTTGACCAAATTCATTACCAAGCTGGTCACGTCCATGGTGGCACGCAGTGCAGTCACCCTGGTGGTTCCTTTTGCTGCCTACATCCTGGCCGAAGAGCTGCACGCCTCAGGTGTGGTCGCCGTCGTCGTTACTGCCTTGGAACTGCAGCGCCACGCCCGTCCGCAGGACGCTGCCGAGCGCGTCACGCGGACGGCGTTTTGGGATGTGGTGGAGTTGCTCGCCACGGGCCTGGCGTTCGGCCTGGTGGGGCTGGAGATCCGGCAGGTGATCAGGGACGAGGGGACGGCCATTTTCGGTATGGTCGGCATGGCCGTGGTGATTTGTGTCCTGGTGTTCGTGGTGCGGTACCTGTGGCTTGGGCTTCTTGCCTTGACGGCCCGACGGCGGCGCAACCTCCTGCAGCCCACCTCACCCAAAGAGGTGCTCATCCTGACTTGGTGCGGAATGAGGGGCCTTGCCACGCTGGCGCTGGCCTTGGCGCTTCCGCTGACGTTGCCGGATGGCAGCGACTTCCCCGCACGGCACGAGATCCTGGTTATCTCCTGTGCCGTGCTGCTGGCCACCCTTGTTCTCCCGGGGCTGACCCTGCCGTGGTTGATGCGGGTACTGGACGCTACCGAGGACGGCTCGCATGAAAAGGATGCTGCGCGCCTGCTGGCCAAGCGGGCACAGACAGCGGCGGTCGCAGCCCTGAAGGATCACGACCTGATGAAGGAGCTTCCTCCGGAGAAGGTGGCGCTGGTGAAAGAGAAGATGCGCCGGCTGCACGCCGAGCTGCTCGATGGCACGCTGAAGAACGAGTCTGCTGTGGAGAAGCGCGAGCGAGGCCGGGAGTTGGCCATCACTGTGCAGACCATCGCCCTTGATGCGGCCCGAATGGAAGTGGTCCAGGCACGGAACGAGCCAGGGACGGACCCCGAGGTAGCCGACCGTGTTCTGCGCCAGCTGGACCTGCGCACCATGTCCATGCCGGAGTAGCTCCCGCCTGCCGGGCGCAGGTTCAGGAAGCCTGCGTGCGCCGCGACGAGGGCGAGAGGTCCAGTGCGTGTTCCTCGACGTAGTCCAGGGCGTGCCGGATCGCTCCGAGGGAAACTATTCCGTCGCCCACAATGGAAGTCGCCAGCCTCGGGGGAGTGAAGGTGAATTCCGGAAGGTGTTTGGCGATGCCGGGCAGCAGCACGTCGGCTGAAGCGGCGACTCCTCCAGCGATTACCACGAGTTCGGGATTGACCAGTGTGCTGATGGCGCCAATTACCTTCGCCATGCGGAGGGAGACGCTCTCCAATGCTTTCTTTGAGGCAGCGTCACCTTCTGCGGCGGCGGTGAAGACCATCTCGGCGGTCAGGGCATCGGGATTCCCGCCGCAGAGTGCCCGCAGCTTTGTGGCAGCCTGCTTCTTCAGGGCTTCCCGGCCTGCTGCGGTGGCCTCGTAGGCAATGCCGTAGGTGCTCCCCACGCCTTCGACGTTGTTGAGGAACCCCAGTTCGCCGAATCCGCCCAGGTGGCCGTGCAGCAGGCGTCCGGACTCAAGGATGCCCGCTCCCAGGCGGTCACCGGCCAGCATGACCACCAGGTTGTCCACGCCCTTGGCCGTACCCCGCCAGCGTTCTGCGAGGGCTGCGAGGTTGGCATCGTTTTCCAGCAGCACGTGCCAGCCGTGCCGTTCCGAGACAATCCGACGGACGTCGAAGGATTTCCAGAACTCCTGGACGGTGAGGACTTCGCCGTCCCGGTTGACAGGGGCGGCGACGCCGACGGATACGGCCAGCACGGAGTCGGCTGGAACTCCGGCCTTTTCGAGCGCTTCGGCGGCGATCTTGTCCAGGACATCGGCCCGCTCGGCCGCTGAGACGTTGTAGGTCCGGAAAGGCCTGGTTACCTGTGACAACGGGGTCCCGGCCATGTCGGCCACTATTGTGGTGATTTTGTTGACGCCGATGTCGATCCCCAGCACGCTCGCAGCGCCGTCGTCGAAAACAAATCTGCGGGCGGGCCTGCCCTTGATGTAGTCGCCAGCGCCACGCTGGTTCTCGAGCTCCTGCAGCCAGCCCAGCTGTACCAGTTCATCGCAGATCGAGATGACCGTGGCCCGGGACAGCCCCGTCATTGTCATCAACTCCGTGCCCGTGACGACGCCGGCGCCGCGCATGGCCTTGAGCATGGCTCCGGCGTTGAGCCTGCGTACCAACTGTGTGGACGGCGCGGTTCCGCTCATCATGCAGTGCTCCCAACTTTTCCAGCGAGGCGATGGAAGGACTCATCGACCGCTCTAAATTTAGTACATAAATTTAAACTTCGCCTTGTTACGTCCTCTGGCTTGACCGTGTGGCGACGCTCACAGAATACTTATGGCAGATAATAAATTTATCTCCTATCTAAATTCCTGGGTGATGTAGCGCGCCATCATCCGACGCATGCGGCAGAGGGGCCGCACGACGAAAGGACTACGTGTCTGTGAAAGTGACACGCAAGAAACGCATGGCAGCAATGGGCCTCGGATTGGCATTGCTTGCAGGACTGCTCTCGGGATGTTCCGCGGATCAGGGGAAAGAGACCATCCGGTTCACCTTCAGCAAGCGGGAGGCGATCGGCTTCATGACCAAGCTGGTGGCCGACTACAACGCTTCGCAGGACCATACGGAAGTCGTGCTGGATACCTCGGGTGTGGACGTGGTGTCCGCGAGCTTCGTGCGGGGCAATCCGCCGGACATCGCCCTGGCCAACTACAACATGGAAACCTCACGGTTTGTCCAGCGAGGAGTCCTGAGCGACTTGTCCGGCACAGGGGCCGCCTCGCGCATCCGCGAAGACCTCCAGCCGTTGATGGACCAGTACGGTTCCTATCCGGGCCGGACCAGCGCCTTGCCGTACTCGGTCATGGCCTCCTCGGTGATCTACAACAAGGAGATCTTCGCCGCCAACAACATCGAGGTTCCACGTACCTGGAGCGAACTGATCGCTGCGTGCGACAAGCTCAAAGCGGCCGGAGTGACGCCGTTCTATGCAACCTGGAAAGATGATTGGACCATCGCCCAGGGGTGGTTCGACTACTCCGTGGGTGGCCAGCTGGATACCCTCGGCTTTTTCGACAAGCTGGAATCCGAAGGGACCGCCGTGGGGCCCGAATCCCAAGCGTCATTCCAAAAGGACTTCGACCAGCCCGTGGACAAGATGCTGACGCTGGCAAAGAACTACGTCAACAAGGACGCGGCCAGCCGCGCTTACGGAGACGGAAACCTCGCGTTTTCGCAGGGCAAGGCAGCGATGTACCTGCAGGGTCCCTGGGCTTTCAGCGAAGTTGCCAAGACAGCCCCGGACCTGCAGCTCGGAACGTTTCCGCTGCCCATGACGGAGGATCCGGATGACCTGCGCGTGCGGGTCAATGTGGACCTCGCCGCATGGATTCCGGAGGCGTCCAAGCATAAGGACGCAGCCCATGACTTCCTTGAATACTTGTACCGGCCCGAGGTTATCGAGGCCTACAACAAGTCGCAGCTGGGATTCACTCCCACCAAGGATGCAAGCGGAGCGCCCGACCCTCGCGTGGAGGGTATGGCCAAGTACTACAACAACGCCCAGGTGTACCAAGGGCCATCCGTGCTGGTTCCCAAAACAATCCCCATCATGAACTACACGCAGGCGCTCGTGTTTGGTGCCGACCCCACATCCACCCTCCGCACACTCGACGCAGACTGGGCACGCCTGGCCTTCCGCCAGTAGCGCAGAGACAGGGAGCCAGAAAAATGTCCATCATCGCAACATCCCAAACATCAGAAGACCAAGAAACCCTTGGCAATGGCCGGGGCCCGGCGGCGGCCCCGCGGCAGCGCAAGGGGAAACGGGTTGAACCGATCTTCTACCTGTTCCTTTTGCCGAGCCTTGTCCTTTTCACTCTGGCCATCACAGTCCCGGGAGCCATCGGTATCTTTTTCAGCTTTACGGACTCCATTGGCATCGGAGACTGGGAGTTCGTCGGGCTGACCAACTACATCGCCCTCTTCAGTGACCCCGCCATCCTGCAGAGCTACTTGTTCACGTTCGGCTTCTCGATTGTCACAGTCATCGCGGTAAACGTGATCGCTTTCCTGCTGGCCGTCGGCTTGACCTCCCGCATCCGGATGAAGTCCGCGCTGCGGACCATCTTCGTGATCCCGATGGTTGTCTCCGGCATCATCATCGCCTACGTGTTCAACTTCCTCTTTTCGAACTCCCTGCCGGCGTTCGGCGCTTCCGCAGGAATCCCGTGGCTGGAGGGGAGCCTCCTGGCCAACCCCGACCTGGCGTGGATCGCGATCGTGCTGGTCACTGCATGGCAGGCAGTTCCTGGATCCCTGCTCATCTACATCGCGGGCCTCGTCGCGGTACCGGAGGATGTCTATGAGGCAGCAGACCTCGACGGTGCGAGCAAGACACAGCAGCTGCTCAAAATCACGCTGCCGCTTGTTGCCGGCTATGTGGTCATCAACGTCATCCTCGGGTTCAAGGGTTTCCTCAATGCCTACGACATCATCGTGGGTCTGACCAACGGCGGACCGGGTACCTCCACGCGAAGCATCGCCATGACGGTCATTACCGGTTTCAACGGCGGAGACTATGCCTACCAGATGGCCAACGCCACCATTTTCTTCCTGGTAGCCATCGCCATTTCCCTTGTACAGCTATCCCTGACCCGCGGACGGAATGCCCTCTGATGAGCACACAAGCCACTCTCGACTCTGAACACGCCACCAAGGCCACCTCTGCGGGTGCCCGACGCTCCCCCGAAAAGCCGGAGCGGATCAACTGGTCCGCGACCACCGTGCTTGTCCTGTGCGCAGTGACGGTGCTGCTGCCCCTGTATGTCACCGTCTCCATGGCATTCAAGACGCAAGGGCAGGCCGTGGACGGCAATGCCTTCTCCTTGCCCGCTCCCTTCAGCCTCGACGGTTTCATCCAGGCGTGGACACTGACAAACTTCCCCGTGGGGGCGGCGATGTCCCTGCTGGTTACCGCGGGGACGGTGGTTGCCACGATCGTCCTTGCAGCTTTCGCCTCCTACGCGATTGTCCGCAACTGGGACCGGCGTTTGTTTCGGTACTCGTTCTTCTACCTGCTCGCGGCGATGTTCATCCCGTTCCCGGTGGTGGCCTTGCCGCAGATCCAACTGACCGGGCGGCTGGGCCTGGACAATCCGTTTGGCGTGATCCTTCTGGCCACGATGTTCCAACTGAGCTTCAGCGTCCTTCTCTTTACGGCGTTCCTGCGCTCCATTCCCATGGAGTTGGAGGAAAGTGCCAGGATCGACGGAGCCACCACCTGGCAGACGTTCTGGAAGCTGATCTTTCCCTTGCTGGCTCCCATGAGCGCGACAGTGGGCATCTTCGCCTTCCTCTATGCGTGGAACGACTTCATGATGCCTTCACTGATCATTTCCGATCCCGCACTCCAGACCCTTCCCGTGCGGCAGAGCCTGTTCCAGACGCAGTTCAGCAACAACTACCACGTCTCCTTCGCCTCGTACCTGATGGCCATGGCGCCCGCGATTGTCGCCTACCTGTTCACCCAGAGATGGGTCATGGCAGGAGTCACGCAGGGCGCTGTAAAGGGCTGACCCCAGTAGGGCTGTTGACCTCCCGCGCCAGCCGTCACATACTGGTTCGGGAACTAAATTTAGAATCTAAATCAAAGGAGATATGTGAGCACCTCCGCCACCAAGGCAAACCTGTCCCACTCCGACCGCATGGCCGACCCCAACTGGTGGCGCCAGGCAGCCGTGTATCAGATCTACCCGCGCAGCTTTTACGACGCGAACGGTGATGGCCTGGGTGACATCAAAGGCATCACGGCCAAGGTTCCCTACCTGCAGGAACTTGGCGTCGATGCCGTGTGGCTGAGCCCGTTCTACCCCTCCGCGCTCGCCGACGGCGGCTATGACGTGGATGACTACAGGAACGTGGACCCCAAGCTCGGAACGCTCGAAGACTTTGACGAGATGGCCGCAGCCCTGCACGCCGCCGGCATCAAGCTGGTAGTCGACATCGTGCCCAATCACTCCTCCGACCGCCACGAGTGGTTCAAGGAAGCCCTCGCATCGCCGAAAGGCTCGGCGGCACGGAACCGCTACATTTTCCGGGACGGCAAGGGCGAAAGCGGCGAAGTGCCGCCGTCGGACTGGGACTCTGTGTTCGGCGGACCCATCTGGGAGCGCATCACGGAACCGGATGGCACCCCCGGCCAGTGGTACATGCACATCTTTGCCAAGGAGCAGCCGGACTTTAACTGGGAGAACCCGGAGATTCGCGAAGACTTCCTGAAGACCCTGCGCTTCTGGTCCGACCGCGGCGTGGACGGCTTCCGCATCGACGTTGCCCACGGCATGGCGAAGGACCTGTCCGAGCCGATGCCCATGAAGGAAGACCTCCTGAAGAAGGCCCACGGAACCGACGGCTTCATCGACGGCTCCCACCCCTTCTGGGACCGGGACGAAGTCCACGAGGTCTACGCGGAGTGGCGCAAACTCTTCAACGAATACAACCCGCCCCGGACCGCCGTGGCCGAAGCATGGGTCCACGAGTCACGCCGCGCACGTTACGCCAGTCCGGAGGGCCTCGGCCAGGCCTTCAACTTCGACCTGCTGCAGTCGGACTTTGACGCCGCATCCTTCAAGAAGATCATCACGGACAACCTGGTGCACGCCAAGGAGTCCGGAGCCTCCTCCACGTGGGTTTTTTCCAACCACGACGTCGTCCGGCACGCCACCCGCTACGGGCTGCCGAAGGGTGGTTCGGTAGCGCAGGGAACCAACGCAGCCCAGGACATCACCGGTGCCGAACCCAAGGGCCAGGACGGCAAGGGCTGGTTGCTCGCGGGCGCTCCGGCTGAAGAGCTGGACATCGAACTTGGCCTCAAGCGGGCACGGGCGGCTTCCTTGCTGCTGCTCGCGCTTCCGGGCTCGGCCTACCTGTACCAGGGCGAAGAGCTCGGGCTGCGAGAAGTCAGCGAGATTCCCGATTCCGAACGCCAGGACCCCTCCTTCTTCCGGAACAAGGGCGTGGAGATCGGCCGTGACGGCTGCCGCGTCCCGCTGCCGTGGACTCCCGAGGGTTCGTCCTTCGGCTTCGGCGCAGGTACCGCACACCTGCCCCAGCCTGCCTGGTTCAAGGACTACGCTGTGTCCACCCAGGAAGGCGTTGAAGGCTCCACCCTGGAGCTCTACCGCAAGGCCCTGCACCTTCGCAGTGAACTTCAGACTGAAGAAGAACTCGAGTGGGTGGAGACGGGTAACCCCGAGGTACTGCACTTCAGCCGCCCGGGCGGTTGGGAAACGGTGACCAACTTCGGCGCCGATGCGTTCGAGCTTCCTGCGGGGACCGTCGTCGTCAGCAGCGGTCCCCTGGAGGAGGGCAAGCTTCCTGCCGATACCACCGCCTGGATTGTCCGCGAAGCCTAAGCACGGGAAAAGCAATTGAACAATGCAAACGGGCGGGGACGCCTCATCTACGGCTGCATGGGACTGGGTGGTTCCTGGGACGGCACCGCCTACGGTGCCGCTGAGATTGACCAGGCCGCTGCAGTGATTGAATCGGCGCGGGGTATCGGCATCGGGCTTTTCGACCACGCCGACATCTACCGCAGCGGCAAGTCAGAGGCCGTTTTCGGTGAGGTCCTCGTCCGTTCGCCAGGCCTGCGGGAGAAAATCCAGCTGCAGACCAAGTGTGGGATCAGGCTGGGGGAGCGGGGATTGCAGACCCACTACGACCTCAGCAGGGAAGCCATCCTCGAACGGGTCAATGAGAGCCTGAAACGACTCCAAACGGAGTACGTCGACGTGCTGCTTCTGCACCGGCCCGATCCCTTGATGGACCCGCGCGAGGTGGCTGACGCCGTCGGGCAGTTGATGGCCGAAGGCAAGGTTCGGCAACTGGGTGTGTCAAACATGTCCGGCGCCCAGATCGCGTACCTCCAGGACCGCCTGGAAAGGCCCGTAGTGGCGAACCAGCTGGAGATGAGCCTGCTGAAGCGGGATTGGCTTGAGAGCACTGTGCTGGTCAACCATCCGGAAAGCGCTGGGTCCGGCTTCCCGCACGGGACACTGGAGTACTGCATGGACAAGGAGATTGAGCTTCAGGCGTACGGCTCCTTGGCCCAAGGGCGGTACACAGGTGCGGGCGGGCAATCGGCGGCGGAGACGGCCACTGCTGCGCTGCTCGAGCATCTGGCTGCGGAGAAGCACACCACGGTGGAAGCCGTCCTGCTGGGCTGGCTCATGAAGCATCCGGCCCGGATATCGCCTGTGGTCGGCACCACCAACCTTTCGCGCATCGGCGCATGTGCGGACGCCGCGGACGTGGCTGCAAGCATGTCCCGGGCTGAGTGGTACGGCCTGTGGATGGCGGCCCGGGGAAGCAACATCCCTTAAACCCAACTGAGTCGCAGTTCTTGTCGTAATCAACGCTCAAAACGACATCTACTGCGACTCAGTTGGGTTACAACAGCAACACATAAGACCCCCTAGGACAGTTCAGCGACCACGGAGTAGGTGCTGGAATCACCCTGGAGTGCCTGGCTCGGCTTCCCCTCCACACCCACGGGGATGTCGCCGGCGATGGTCACGCGGTTGAGCTTGCGCGGCTGGCCGTCGTAGTTGTCCGGAGCGTAGTGCTGGGTGATCCGGTTGTCGAACAGCACCACCTGGTTGGGCTCCCAGTTCACACGGACCACGTTCTCCGGACGGGTCACGTAGGCCTGCAGCAGACGGATGATGTCCTTCGACTCGGTGTTGGAAAGCCCCACGATCCGAAGACGCTGCGCGAAGCCGCCAATGAACAGCCCGCGCTCGCCGGTCAGCGGGTGCACGCGGACCACCGGGTGGGCGGTCTCAAACTTCAAGCGGGTGAACTCCTTGCGGCGTTCCTCGGCGTTGGCGTGCTCCAGGTTCTTTGGCACCGAGTAGTCGTAGTCGTTGGTGTGGATGGCCCACAGGGTGTCCGCGAAGTTGCGCAATTCCTCCGGAAGGTCCTGGTAGGCGCCGGCCGAAGAAGCGATCAGCGTCTCGCCGCCGTACGCAGGCAGGTCGATGCTGCGCAGGGTCGAAGCCTGGGGCGGGTTCACCACGAACGTGACATCCGTGTGCCAGTTGTTGGCCGAGCCGTTCTCACTGTCCACGGGAAGGACGTTCTCTTCACCCTCCACCGATGCCACGGTGGGGTGCGCCTTGGTCAGGGGGCCGAAGTGCGAAGCGAACTTCACCTGGGCTTCGTCCGTGAGGATGTTGGCCTCACGGAACACCAGTGCTTTGTGTTCGTTGAGCGCGGCACGGATCTGGGCAACCGTGTCCTCGCTCAGGTCGCCGCTGATGTCCAATCCGCGGATCTCGGCGCCGATGCGGGAGCCCAGCTTGGCGAATTCGAGCTTGGTTTCGGTAATGACAGTCATTGTTTTTCCTTTTCTTTCAGTGATGGGTGTGGCTGGATCGCCACGGGTGAAACTTAGGAAGCGGCAGAACCAACGGCGGTCCGCCAGCGGGAGAAGTGCCGTTCCAGGCCGACCAGCAGGAAGTTCACTCCAAGCCCCAGCAGGGAGACCGTGAGGATGCCTGCGTACATGTCCGGGATGAGGAAGCTGCTCTGCGCGTTCACGATCAGGTAGCCGAGTCCGGCCTTGGCGCCGACCATTTCGGCGGCGATCAAGACCAGGATGGACGCGGTGCCCGCCATGCGGATGCCGGTGAAGATGGTCGGAACCGCCGAGGGCAGGATGACCTTCTGGAACAGTCGGAAGCTGTTCAGGCCCAGCGAACGCGCGGCCCGGATCAGCAACGGATCAACGGTCTTCACGCCGGCGATCGTGTTGAGCAGCACCGGGAAGAACGCAGCGTACGCCACGATGCTGATCTTGGATTCCTCACCGATACCCAGCAGCAGCGTGAAGACCGGAAGCAGGGCAAGGGCGGCGGTGTTGCGGAACAGTTCCAGCAGCGGGTTCAGGACCGAGTTCAGCCGTCCGTACCAGGCAATCAGCAAGCCCAGCGATACACCAGCCACCAGGGCCGCCCCGAAACCGGCCACCGAACGGGTCAGGCTCGCCGCGATGTGGCCTTGGATGGTCCCGGCTTCGAACAGCTTGCCCCATGCCAGAAGCACTTCATGCAGCGGCGGAAGGAATACCCGGGTGGAGGGGCTGGCCAAGTACGTCGGCCCGAGCTCCCACAGCAGCAGGAAGGCAAGGATGGCGGCGGACTTCCACACGCCCGAACCCACAGCCGAGGTGACGCGGCGCACGAGGCCGGGGGCCGGCGTCGTACGTTCCGCCGTGGGTACTTGTGAAACGGTAGGCTCGACGGCGGTTGTCCGCTGGGGTGCGGACGCGGCGGTTTCTGCCTGTGCGAGGGTGGTGGTCATCAGGCTGCGCTCCTTTCAGGGATGGTTGCTGGTTCGTCGGGGGCACTGCCGTCCGGGAGGATCTTGCGGTGTCCGGCGTCCTGTGCCCGGCGGACTTCGTCGTGAAGCAGGGTCCACACCTGGTGCCGGTGCTCTACGAACGCAGGGTTGGAGCGGATGTCCTCATCGCCGTCACGGTCCGGGATATCGATGTCCACGATTTCCTTGAGCCGGCCCGGGCGGGCACTAAGGACCGCAACGCGCTGGCCCAAGTACACGGCTTCATCGATGCCGTGCGTGATGAAGACGATGGTCTTGCCGGTGGCCTTCCAGATCCTGAGGAGCTCGTCCTGCAACTGCTCGCGGGTCTGGGCATCCAAGGCCGCAAACGGCTCGTCCATCAGCAGCACATCGGGCTCGTACGCCAAGCTGCGGGCGATGGCTACGCGCTGCTTCATGCCGCCCGAGAGCTCGTGCGGGTAGCGGTCCTCGAAGCCCGCGAGGCCCACCAGCGCCAGGTACTCCTTGGCTTTCGCGGCGCGCTCGCGGCGGGTCAGCTTCCTGCCGTCCGCGCCCACACCCTCGAGTCCGATGGAGACGTTGGCCGAAGCCGTCCGCCAGGGGAACAAGGCGTACTGCTGGAAAACCACGGCCCGGTCTTTGCCAGGTCCTGTTACCGGCTTGCCGTCCACCAATACCTCGCCGGAGGTGGGCGTGGAAAGCCCGGCAAGCAGGTCCAGGAGCGTTGTCTTCCCCGAACCACTGGGCCCCACCAAGGTGAGGAATTCGCCGTCGCGGACATCCAGGCTGAGGGAGTCGATTGCAGTCAGCGTCGTGGCGGGGGTGGACTTGGTAGCCCGGACCGTGAACTTTTTGGTGACATTCCTGAGGCTGATCTTCGCTGTCATGGTCATCCCTTCTTCGCGAGATCGTTGAAGTCGTTGGTGTAGTACTTGGACGCGGTCAGCTTGTCCTTGACGATTCCGGCCGAGTTCAGCCAGGCCTCCCACCGGGTGAAGTCCTTGTCCTGGATCACGCCCGTGTCCGGTACGCCAGGGCTCTTCCAGAACTTCAGATTGGCCGTGCTCTCGTTGCGGCCACGGCTTTCGATGATCTTGGTGAAGCGGGCAATGACTTCCTCACGCGGTGTTTCAGCTGCCCACTTGATCGCTTTGGCAACGCCGGTGGTGAAGGTGCGGGTGGTGTTCGGGTTCTTCTCGATGAAGTCGTTGCGGAGCACGATCTGCCCGCCTGCGAAGTTGCCGAACAGCTGGACGTCGCTGAACAAGGAGCGCAGTCCGCCGGCTTCAACGGCACGGTCCTGCAGGACCCCGCCGAGCGTTCCGGCATCCACCTGGCCGCGGCGGATCGCTTCCTCGGTGTCGTTGGGAGCCAGGGGAACCAGCTGGACCTGCTTGATCTCGTCCTGGCTCAGGCCGTTCTTGGTCAGCCAGGTATTGATGACAGCCTCATGGTGGGCGCCCAAGGTGTTGACCGCGATCTTCTTGCCGATCAGGTCCTTGGGACCTTTGATGTCGCTGTCTGCCTTGACGTAGTAGCCGCTGAAGGTCTTCTCGTCCGAACCGTAGTAGTTCACGACGCCCTTCACCGGGGCTCCGGCCTCGATCAGCTTCACCACCGCGCCGGAGAAGGCGCCGCCGAAGTCCGTCTGGTTGGTGGCTGCGGACTGGATGTCCTGGGGGCCGCTGGTGGTGTTTCCCACCCAGTTCAGCTTCAGGTCGCCCAGGTAGCCGAGGTCCGCTGCCAGTTCGGGGAAGGTCACGTTGTTGGCCGAGCCTTGGTACCGAAGTTCCTTGACCTCGTTGCCTGGCTGACCGCTTTGTCCGGCTTCGGCTGCACCGCCGCAGCCGCTCACCGTCAGCGCTAGTACGACGGCGGCCGCGACGCTCAGGAGGGGCAGATGCAGTTTCATGGGAGCTACTTTCGATGGATTGGAGTGGGTTGGGGTGATCCGCTGCGGCAAGTACTTGGCGAGCTGTGCAACGGCTTGGGAACGATGAAAGCCCATGACGACGGCGGCTGGGAAGTAGCGCGGTAACGCCCGGAAACGCTGCGAAACAGCCCGAAACGGGACGAAATCCTGAGCCATTCCCGGCAACCGGGCGACTCAAAGACGCCGTGTTGAGCCGCGTGAACAACAGCGTCAGGCGGGCCGTTCATGACTGGCGTGTACCGCCGTCGGGCCTTCATACTGCGGGACTCCACAGTCATATGGCGTTTAGTTCGTATTGATCCTCACAAGGAACGCGAATTCTTGGCCTTGCGGGCGGCAGGGCGGATACGGTAGATACATGACGTCTAGCATCGCCGCCGAATCCATTCGGCCCACCCGCAATATTCCTGCTGATATCGCCCGTTCCTGGCTTCTCGTGAATGCCATGAAGACGGAGCTTTTTGACGAATCTGCGGCTTCGCGTGCTGACGCCATCATCCTTGACATCGAAGACGCCGTGGACCCGTCCCAGAAGGACGCTGCCCGCGAAAACGTCGTGAACTGGCTCGCCGGCGGCGGCCAGGCCTGGGTCCGTATCAACGATGCCACCAGCGATTTCTGGGCCGATGACCTCGCCGGCCTGCGCGGTACTCCGGGGCTCCTGGGCGTCATGCTCGCCAAGACCGAATCCGCGGACCAGGTCACTGAGTCGTACCACCGCATGGACGGCAAGACTCCCGTGGTTGCTTTGGTGGAATCCGCCCTCGGCATCGAGGAAGCGAACCACATCGCCCGCGCACAGGGTGCCTTCCGCCTGGCCTTCGGTTCCGGTGACTTCCGCCGCGACACCGGCATGGCCGCAACCCCTGAAGCCATGGCGTACCCGCGCGCCAAGCTGGTTGTCGCCAGCCGCGTAGGCAACCTCCCGGGACCCATCGATGGACCCACCGTCGGCACCAACCACCCGATCCTGCGCGAGCAGACGGGCATCACCGTGACCATGGGTATGACCGGCAAGCTGTGCCTGGCCATCGACCAGACCACGGTTATCAACGAGGTCATCAGCCCCACGCCGTCCGACGTCGCCTGGGCCACCGACTTCATGAACGACTTCGAAGCCAACGGCCGCGTCATCCGCGACGGCTCCGACCTGCCGCGCCTGGGCCGTGCGGAGAAGATCATGAAGCTCGCCGTGGCCTTCGGGGTCCAGCCTTCCCTGTAAGAGGCTCCGTGCTGGTCCACGGAGTCGCGTGGGACTCATCATCCCCGGCGTTGCGGCTCCACACCCCGGATGGGGAATTTACTGATGTTGCGTTGGCCCAGGGTTCATCCCTGGGCCTGCGTGTTATGCCCGGTTTGTGGTGCCTCGGCCACGTCAAGGTGCATGGTCCCGGCGACAGGACACATGTTCCCTGTCCCGGCAGTTCTCCTGCCGAACGTGGCAAACAGTGCGGTGCCTGCTTCGCGCGGGACGACTCCCGGCTCATGCACGACTTCCACCGCGGCGGCTCCGTGCCACCGGGGCTCCGGTCTTATCTCATGCAGCCGCACTGGCTCTACGTGGCCACCTTCGCCAACGGTGCCAGCAAAGTTGGTACTGCTTCGGCCCAGCGCAAATGGAATCGCCTGGCGGAACAGGGCGCCGTCCATGCTTCCTATGTTTCACGCGCTGAAGACGGCCGTGTCGTCCGATTGCTCGAGGACCTCGTAACCCGGGACCTTGGCCTCGTCCAGCAGGTCCGTTCGGCAGCAAAGGTGGCATCGCTCGTGGAGCCGCGTGCCGGCGTCGAACTCCAGGGCATCAACCGGAAGCATGCCGCCGACGTGCGTGAATTGCTGTCGGGTCTGGCCATGACGGGGTTCACCGTTGTGGAGGAGGAGTGGGAGCGGCCTGAGTTGGCCCACCAGCTGTGCAGCGCCCGGCCGTCCGGCGCCATCCGCCATCCGTACCCGGCCGCGTTCGACGGCGGCGGGCACGGTTTGCGGGTCCACTCACTATCGGGGGCCATCGCCTTGGCAGGCTTGCCCGACGCCGGGGGCAATGAGGTAGAAGGTACCTTTGTGGCCGACCTCGGTGCCCTGAAAGGGCGGCGGATCGAATTCGGGCCCCACACCACGGAGATCCCGGCACTGCAGGATTCGTTGTTCTAGAGCCCCGGTAGACTTGGACGGTGCTTGAACAATTCTGGGCCACCGCCTCAACCGCCTATAAAGTGCTGGTCTTCAGTGCCATGGGGCTGATCGCCGTCGGACTCATCCTGTCCATCCTTGGGAACACCACCGGCAACCAGGCGCTGGCGGTGGCGTCCTTGCCCGTGATCGGCGTCGGACTGATCCTCCACGTCACAGGACTGGTGGTTCGGGGCCAGAAGATCCGCAAGAGCTACAAGAAGTAGGCGCCCCGGAGTTCCGCTCTTCCTGCACGGCCGGTGCCCGATAGGGTTGGTGCATGAGTATCAATCCGGACCTGCAGGGCCGAAGCTACCCTGCCGCAGAGGTATACGACGTCGGCCGTGAAAAAATCCGCGAGTTCGCCAAGGCCGTGAAGGCCAGCAACCCGGCGCACTTCGATGTTGAGGCAGCCAAAGCCCTCGGCCACAGCGACCTCGTCGCACCCCCAACGTTCGCCATCATCATTGCCCAGCGCGCTGATGCACAACTGGTTGAAGACCCTGAGTCGGGCATCGACTTTTCCCGCGTGGTCCACGCCGATCAGCGGTTCACCCACCACCGCGCCATCGTTGCCGGGGACCGCCTGGTGGCCGAACTCCACGTCGACGGCGTCCGGGCCATGGGCGGGGGAGCCATGATCACCACGCGCTCCGAGATTTCCACGGAGGCAGGCGAAAAAGTCGCCACCACAACCTCGTCCATCCTGGTCCGCGGAGAGGGACAGTAACCATGAGCCACTCATTCGAAGAACTGAGCGTGGGCCAGGAAATTGGCACGCGCAGCATTGACGTCACCCGCCAGGACCTTGTGAAGTACGCAGGAGCTTCCGGCGACTTCAACCCCATCCACTGGAACGAGGCCTTTGCGACGTCCGTGGAACTCCCGGGCGTCATCGCCCACGGCATGTTCACCATGGGTGCGGCCGTGCAGCTGGTGAGCGACTGGGCAGGCGACCCAGCCGCCGTCGTCGACTACCAGACCCGCTTCACCAAGCCCGTAGTAGTCACCGACACCACCGGCACCGACGAAGCAGGTGCTGTTATTGATGTCACCGGCGTGGTGGGAGCGCTCGACGCCGATGCCCGCACCGCCCGTATCGACCTCACCGTGGTGGCTGCCGGGCAGAAAGTCCTCATGAAGTCGCAGGCGGTTGTGAAGGTCTCTTGAGCCAAGCAAACGACGCACAGCGGCGGGCGACTGCGACGGAAATGTTGCGGTGGCGCGTCGCTGTTCTTGCTTCCTATGCCGCCAGCGGGGTCGCCTTTGCCACCTGGGTGTCCCGGTTGCCGGCGATCCGTGATGGCCTGGACCTGACCCCGGGCGGCATCGGCCTGTTGCTGATGTGCATGACTGTTGCGTCCTTCATTTCGATTTCGGCTTCGGGGCTCATCGTGCTGCGGCTCGGTCCCAAACTGACCACGAGGATCGGCAGTTGCATGGTGGGGGCGGGCCTGGTCATCGTTGGCATTGGGGCCTCGATCGCTGCCAGCCCGCTCGTTGTTGCCGCAGGACTGGTGGTTCTTGGGCTGGGTACTGCGAGTTGGAACACGGCATCCAACGTGGAAGGCGCGGCACTCGAACGCGGGCTGGAACGGCACATCATGCCGCACTTGCATGGGGCCTTCAGCTTGGGAACCGTGGCCGCCGCAGGATTCGGGGCATGGGCAGCCGCAGTGGACATGCCTGTCTTCTGGCACTTCCTGGTGGTGGGCGTAGTGGTTGCGTCCTCGGTGGTCACAGCAAGTTTCTGGTTCCGTGCGGAAAAGTCTGCCCCCGCTGCCGCACCTTACAAGCCCCGTGAGACGGACACCTTCCAGGACCCGTCTACGGGACCGCTGCCCATTGTCAGCGTCCAACCCTCCGGGGCCGGGGCAGAGACCGCCCCACCGCTGGACAACAAGCGGCTTGTCGCCCTCGCCTGGCGTGACCGCCGGACCCTTCTGATCGGTGTCTTGGTCCTTGGCTTGGCCTTGGCAGAAGGCGCTGCGGGAGACTGGGTGGCTTTGGCGCTGGCCGATGGGCACGGGCAAAGCGACGCGGCGGGCGCTGTGGGTTATGGCGTGTTTGTCACGTTCATGACTGTCGGGCGGTTCACGGGGACGGTGGTCCTCGACCGGTTCGGGCGCGTACGGGTGATGCGCTGGTGCTCCGCCACCGCCGTCGTTGGTCTTGCGCTTTTCGTATTTTCCCCGGTTCCTTGGCTTGCCTTCGTGGCGTTGGCGGTGTGGGGACTGGGCGCTTCGCTGGGCTTCCCGGTGGGTATGTCGGCCGCGGCCGATGATCCCGTTCATGCAGCCGCCCGTGTCTCCGTGGTGTCCACCATTGGATACGGCGCGTTCCTGTGCGGGCCGCCACTCCTCGGGCTGTTGGCCGAGCATTTCGGCATCCTCCATTCCCTGCTGGCGCCCCTGGTCCTGCTGGTGGTCAGCTTCTTCCTGGCACCTTTGGCCGGCAAGCAGAAGGCAGCGTCCATGGAGTCCAGCGAATCCCGTTAGGCTTGATTGGTGACCCAGATGCTTCTTTCAGAATTGACCACAGCTGCCGTCGGCGGCCCCGCAGGGAACTATGTTGAAGCCCGCACCGAAGCAGAAATCATCGACGCCGTCCGCTCGGCCGACGCCGCGGGGGAGAAACTCCTGATCATCGGCGGAGGGTCCAATCTGTTGATCTCCGATGACGGCTACCCGGGTACCGTCCTGAAGATTGCTTCCGAAGGTTTCACCGTGAACTCCGAGGACAGCTGCGGAGGTGTCTCCGTGGTGGTCCAGGCGGGCCACAACTGGGATGCGTTGGTGGAGTACTCCGTGCTGCATGCGTGGTCGGGCCTGGAAGCTTTGTCCGGCATTCCGGGCGCCACGGGAGCTACCCCCGTACAAAATGTCGGAGCCTACGGGGCAGACGTTTCACAAACCATTGCCGCCGTGCGGACGTGGGACAGGGAGCGCAACGCCGTCCAGACCTTCACCAATTCGGAGTTGAAGTTCGGCTACCGGGATTCAATCCTGAAGCAAACCACTGTTGAAGGATCCCCGCGGTACGTGGTGCTGACAGTGGAATTCCAGCTGCCGCTGGGCCGCATGAGTGCCCCGATCCGCTACGCCGAGTTGGCGCGAACCCTGGGTGTCGAGGCCGGAAAGCGTGCCTACTCCAACGATGTCCGCCGTGAAGTTCTCTGGCTCCGGGCATCCAAGGGCATGGTCCTTGATGCCGCCGACCGCGACACATTCTCCACGGGATCCTTCTTCACCAACCCCATCGTCCCCGCCGGGCGCGCCGCGGAACTCCCCGAGAATGCTCCCCGGTATCCCGCGGGATCGGACGGTTTGGTGAAACTCTCCGCGGCATGGTTGATCGACCAAGCCGGCTTCGGGAAGGGCTTCGGCCTGGAGGAGTCCAGCGTTTCAGGCGGCCGTGCTTCCCTGTCCACCAAGCACACCCTTGCCATTACCAACAGGGGCTCGGCGTCGGCTGCGGACATGGTGGCCATCGCGCGTGAGGTGAGGGCCGGCGTCGTCGAACGTTTTGGTATTGAGCTGCACCCGGAGCCTCTGCTGATCGGCGTCAGCCTGTAGCCAACTGCCGCACGCGCTTAGCGGGTCCTGCGTTCGGCGATCGGGAGCACCTTGTTCAGCAGCAGGAACGTGAGTCCGCAGCTGACAGATCCCAACAAAAAGATCTGGCTGAACGCGATGCTCTGCGGCGACGGCCCACTGGGCATGAACAAGCCTGCGGTGGCGAAGCCAACCAGCCCCAGGAGCAACACGATGGCTCCCAGCAGGAAGCTGCGGACCTGGGCTGCGGCCGCAGGGTAGTACCACGGCTCGGGGGCATCGTCAGGGCGATCGGAGAGGGGCTGGCTGGCCGCACCGGTCCCGATCAGCAATGCTGCAGCCGCAGTCGCGATTAAGCTGACAGTCTGGATGGCTTGCATCGAAGGGGAGAGGCTTACGCCGGTTCCAACCGCTACTATCAGCCCGGAGCCAAGCCCGACGAGCGTGCAGAACCAACCGGCGGTAGCCAACCACCGGCTGAGCGGCCGCACAAACGGAGCAAGATCACCAAAAAGCATGGAATCATCCTAGGAGCCGCTGCTGGGTGACGGCTGGGAGGCGCGGCAAGGTTCCCTGTGCTTGTTGCTGCTCTTAGGATGAAGCATGCCTGCACCCGTTACTCCGCGCGTCCTGGGCCGATTGCGGCTCGCCAGCCAAGGCTTGTTGGGAGGCGGTTTCTCCACTGTTCCCCAGGCCGTCCGCTGGATGACGGCCCTGCAGGCGCAGGATCTCGGCTCGGCATTATGGGCGGTAGGCCAGCGGGTACCCGGCATCGCTGCCTCGGATGTGCGCGCCGCACTCGATGCCGGGACGGTGGTCCGATCGTGGCCGATGCGGGGCACCCTGCATCTGCTGGCCCCGGAGGACCTCCGCTGGATTTTGGGTATCACCAGTGGACGGCTGATGAACGCCGTGGCGGGGCGCCACCGCGAGCTCTCCATCAGCCCCGATGACATCGCCCACTGCCGGGACATTGCTTTCAAGACCACCGAAGTCCTCAAGGCGGAGGGTGCGCCGGGTGCGACCCGGGAGCAGCTCTTCCAGGCCTTCGAGGAAGCCGGCCAGCCCACCAAGGCGCAGCGCGGCATTCACTTGCTCGGGAGCCTCTGCCAACGCGCGTGGCTGGTCCAGGGGCCGATGGCGGTCTCCAACGGGAAGATCGGGGTGCAGCAACTCTTCGTACCGTTGGATGAATGGATCCCGGAGTCCCGGGACCTTGGCCGGGAGGAAGGCATCGCCGAGTTGCTCTTCCGGTACGTCAGGAGCCGGGGGCCGGCGACGGTGAAGGATTTCTCCTGGTGGAGCCAGATTCCCCTGACGGAGGCCCGCGCCGCCCTCGATGCGGTCCGTGACCGCCTGATTGAGCTGCAGTTCGGCGGTGCCGGCTATTGGCTCTCGCCCGAGTCAGCGGCAATACTCGACGACGGCGTTCCCGGCTCGCGCTCGTTGCTGGCTCTGCCCGGGTTCGACGAGTACCTGCTGGGCTACCAGGACCGCAGCTTGGTCCTGGATCCTGAATTCGCCGAGCTCGTGGTGCCTGGAAAGAACGGGGTATTCAAGCGGATCATCGTCTCCGGGGGCGAGGTTATCGGGACGTGGACCAGGACGGTGAGTGGCAAGACCATCGGAGTCGGGCCTGAGCCGTTCGCGGGGACGTTGGGCCCGGCGGCGGAGCGGTCCTTCCAGGCCCAGGGCCGTGCGTATCTGAAGTTCATGACCGGCTGACTCCCCGCTGCGGGTCAAAGTCGTTGTCGGCCCGCTTTTACGTTGTAGCCCAACGACGATGGTGCGGGGCCGCGACGCACTAATAGCCGCCAATTGGCCTGACAGCACCACTGCTGTTACGTCGGAACTCGCAGGAAAAGGCTTGGGCGACCGCGTGCTGACAGCGGGTGTGCGCTCCGGCAAGCTTATTCGGGTAAGACGGGGCGCATACGCCCGAAGCTCAGACTGGCGTCGCCGACCTCCCTGGGAGCAGGACCTGCTGAGAATCCAAGCACACCAGCTTAGTTCGCGCTCGGCCAGTCTCTACAGCCATGCCAGTGCCGCGCGCCTGCATGGATGCGCACCGTGGGATGGTGGGCCCCTGGTGCACGTCACCACGCCGTTCTCGCCGGCCCAGGCAAGTTCCGGGGAGGATGTACAGGCACATGGGGGAGCGCTGGAAGCTGCCGAGATTGTTGAGATCCTGACTCCTTGGGGGCGACGCGCAAGAGTGTCGAGCCTGGAGCGCACTGTCGTCGATTGTGCCCGGACCCTGGAATTCGAAGGGGCACTGGTGGTCGCAGACCAAGCCCTTCGCAGAGGGGCGGATCCGGTGTTGATTCAGGCTTATGTGGACGGGGGCCGGATCACGAGAGGCGCTCGACGCTTGCGGCGGGTGCTGGACGCAATGGATGGCCGTTCCGAATCCGTGGGCGAGACCCGGACGCGTGCTCTTTTGGAGAGGGTGGGAATCCCGGAAGCCGTGCTTCAGCTCGAAGTCGATACCCCCATCGGTCGCTACCGCGGAGACTTCGGATGGCCCGACAGCAAAGTCATTCTCGAGTTCGACGGCCGCACCAAGTACTTCGACTATACGCCCACTGACGAGGTGGTCTTTCAGGAACGGAGACGTGAGAAAGCACTCAAAGCATTAAGCTGGGACGTTATCCGCATCGAGTGGCAGGACCTCGGCAGGCCGTGGGAAGTGGAACGGCAAGTGAAGACTGCCTTGTCGAGGCCAGAACGTCGAAAACCCGCTGTTCCGTTGCAGGGCAGCAACGGAACAGCGGGTTAGGGACGTGAAAATGCCTGGGTTAGAGCTTGCCCGTCACAATGTTGAGCATGCGGCGAAGCGGTTCGGCTGCACCCCACAGGAGCTGGTCGCCTACGGTGAAGGCACTGATGTACTCCGGACCCATTTCGAGCTTGCGGATACGGCCAACCGGGATGTCCAGGGTGCCGGAAGCTGCAACCGGGGTCAGGTCCGCCATGGAAGCTTCCTTGGTGTTGGGCACAACCTTGGCCCACTCGTTGTCCTTGGCCAGGAGGTTCTCGATCTCCGTGACGGACAGGTCTTCGCGAAGCTTCAGGGTCAGCGCCTGCGAGTGCGAACGCATGGCGCCGATGCGGACACAGAGTCCGTCCATGGCGATGTGCTCCTTGCCCGGGGTTCCCTTGGACGTGCCAAGGATCTTGTTGGTCTCGACCCCGGCCTTCCATTCTTCCTTGGACTGGCCGTTGCCGAGGTCGGCGTCGATCCACGGAATCAGGGACCCGGCCAACGGAACGCCGAACTGGGTGGCATCAACGCCGGTGCGCTGGGTGGCGAGGACCTTGCGGTCGATCTCCAGGATGGCCGATGCCGGATCCTCGAGTTCGCTGCTGACCTCGTTGTTCAGGGTTCCGAACTGGTTCAGGAGTTCGCGCATGTGGCGCGCGCCGCCGCCGGAAGCGGCCTGGTACGTCATGGACGTACCCCACTCGACGAGGTTGTTCTTGAAGAGGCCGCCAAGGCCCATCAACATGCAGGAAACCGTACAGTTTCCGCCGATGAAGTCCTTCACGCCGCCGGACAGCCCGGCGTCGATGACGTCGCGGTTGATGGGATCCAGCACGATGATCGAGTCGTCGTTCATGCGCAGGGTGGAGGCAGCGTCGATCCAGAGACCGTCCCAGCCGCGGCTGCGGAGTTCGCTGTGGACCTGCTTGGTGTAATCGCCGCCCTGGGCGGTGACAATAATCGGCAGCTTGGCAAGCGTCTCAATATCGAACGCATCCTCGAGCTTGCCGGCCCCATCAGCGAAGGACGGGGCGGCACCTCCTGCGTTCGAGGTGGAGAAAAATACCGGGTTGATGTTGGCGAAGTCGTTCTCTTCCTGCATGCGCTGCATCAGGACGGAGCCGACCATGCCACGCCAACCGACCAGTCCTACGGACGGATTAGCTGCTGTAGTCATTCTCCAAGTCTAAACTTTTGGAGCAGACTGCCGCTGTTGGTTACGTCACGCACCCAAAGCACGACGCCGGCACTCGCCACAGCGATTGAGCGGACTCAGTCGCGGGGAGTGTTACGGCGGGTTGGCAGTTCGATGGTTTTGCCGTTCTGCTTTCGAAGGCGAGAGGCTTTGCGTTCCTTGAAATACAGGAACCAGGCAGTCGGGACGAGCCAGAGGCCGACGACGATGGTAAAGACAATCTGTACCCAATTGATTTCTTCGGTGCCATCGACAAAAAGCTTCACCATCAGTACGCCTACAAACGCCATGATCAGCGAGATCAGGATGCTGAGAAATAGAAGTCCGCCCGCTGAGTTGATGGGTTTGACGGCACTGCCGACGTCCCCTTTGTAGACCCCATACTCTTCAACTGTCAGGCCTTGGCGTTCGGCCTCGGCCTCGATCTGCCGCGCGTAGTATCCCTTTCGGTGTCCGCGACGGCGCTCTGGTGGGGTCATGAAACTGGTCCCTCGGCCGCGAGCCTAGAGGCCGGCGTCGGGTCCTTGCAGTGCCTCGTGCTCCTGCAGCAAAGCGGCCTTGCGCTTGCGCAGGGCAAAGAACGCACCGAACGTGAACACCTGCGTGACAACAACCAGGACGATGATGCCCACGATCTTGTTGCCCCCAAGAATCATGGTCAGCCCAACAATGGCCGAGAGCAGTGCGAAGAGCGGCAGCAGCATGTAGCCCAGCACGAAGAGGGTTTCGGGTTTTTTCAGCATGCTTCCTAGCTTTCGTTCCGGCGCCACGTGGTGAACCGGTAGTTGGTGCCGTTCTTGGAGGTGAGCCAGCCTTCGGCGGGCGCAACGGTGTCGAAGGTCCAGTCATCGCCGAGTTCGGGTGCGTAGGTGTCACCTTCCACATCGGTGTCGATGATGGTGATGACCGCAATGTTGGCGATGCCCATGGACTGGCGGTAGATTTCCCCGCCGCCGACGATCCACACTTTCTGGCCGCCGGGGGCAAACTGGGATTCCAGCAGGGCCTCGTCCAAGGAAGACACTACGACGGCGCCCTGCGCCTCCGGACTCTCAGCCCACTTTTCATTGCGGGTCACCACGATGTTGGTCCGGCCCGGGAGGGGACGGTACTTTGCGGGGAAGGATTCCCAGGTCCGACGCCCCATGATGACCGGGTGTCCGGTGGTGATCTGGCTGAAGTGCTTCATGTCCTCGGGCAACTGCCACGGCATGGTGCCGTCCTTGCCGATGACACCGGACGTGGTTTGGGCCCAGATCATGCCGATGCCGGTCATAGTGGCAGCGGTTTCCTGGGTGAAGATGACGCCGGGGAGCTGGTCCGGGCTGGAGGAAGAGTCGCTCATACCGCGATCGGCGCCTTGATGGTGGGGTGGTGGCGATAGTTGACCACTTCGAAGTCGTCGAGCGCGTAGTCAAAGATCGAGTCGGGCTTGCGGAGGATCTTGAGCTGCGGGTACTCGTACGGCTCGCGGCTGAGCTGCTCGGTCACCTGTTCCACGTGGTTGTCATAAACGTGGACGTCGCCGCCCGTCCACACAAATTCGCCCGGTTCGAGGCCCAGCTGCTGCGCCACCATGAGCGTCAGGAGCGCGTAGGAGGCAATGTTGAACGGGACACCCAGGAAGGTGTCGGCGGAGCGCTGGTACAGCTGGCAGGACAGCTTGCCATCGGCCACATAGAACTGAAAGAACGCGTGGCATGGAGGCAGGGCCATGTCCTTGAGTTCTGAGACGTTCCACGCGGAGACAATGTGGCGCCGGGAATCGGGGTTCGCGGCGAGGCTCTTCATGACCTCGGAGATCTGGTCGATGTGGCCGCCGTCCGGGGTGGGCCAGCTGCGCCACTGGACACCGTAAACGGGACCGAGCTCGCCTTCCGCATCTGCCCATTCGTCCCAGATGGACACGCCCTGGTCCTGCATCCACTTCACGTTCGAGTCCCCGCGCAGGAACCACAGCAGCTCCACCGCGACGGACTTGAAATGGACCCGCTTGGTGGTGATGAGCGGGAAGCTTTCGGCGAGATCGAACCTCAACTGGCGTCCGAACACGCTGCGCGTTCCGGTTCCGGTGCGGTCGGATTTGTGCGTGCCGTTGGCCATGACGTCGCGCAGGAGGTCTTCATACGGGGTGGGGATGCTCACGGCTCAAGCTTACTTGCCAACCTTCCGCGAAGCAGGTCAATCAACGTTTCATCGCTCACACCCGCGCCCCGCGCGGTCCGGATCAAGCGGTCGACGGCGGCAATCACCTCCGCGTCTGCCCCTGCGGTGCCGTTTTGCACGGCAGGGGGCCCGACGACGACAGTCCCGTTCCGGCGTCGTGATTCAATCAGTCCGGACTGCTCAAGTTCCTTGTACGCCCGCGCTACCGTACCCGCCGCGATCCCGAGGTCCGCCGCAAGGCTCCGCACAGTGGGCAGGCGACTGCCGGGTGCCAGGACCCCGACGGCGATCAGGGAGCTGAGCTGTCTACGGATCTGTTCGTAGGGCGGGACCGGGTCCGCGAGGTCGATGGTGATCCCGGCGGTCACTGGGCGCGTTCCGCGGTCTGAGCGGGCTTGCTGCGGGGGATGGCACGGAAAAGGCTCCGGACCGGCGTCACCGCGACGACCACTGCAAAGACGGCAAGGACGACCCCCGCCATGTACACAGGACTCGGTCCCAGTTGATTGAACGCCGGGAAGAGCGTTCCCCATGCCTCGGCGTTTCCAAGCAGCATCACCGCGGATTGGGCCAGGAAGAAGGCCGCCAGCGTCCGGACGATCCTGTACATCGTGATGGCACGCAGCGCGGCATCAAGTCCGCGGCTTTCCCCGGGTTCGGGAAGTCCGCGACGACGTCGCGCGGCCAGGATCGCGGCGGCACCCACCAGCCCCACGCCGAACGTGAGGGCGAGGTAGGTGGGCCACGAGGGTGGTCCCACCAGGAGTGCTTGCGCAGCGCCGGTCATGACGATGGTTACGGCGAATAAGGCAGCCGAAGCGATGGCGAATGTCAGCAGTCCCCTGGATACTGCCTGTCGCGGCCAAGCCACGGGCGCCGCCGGGTCGCCGTAATTGCGGGCGACCAGCAGCTCGCCTGCGGCAATGGCGAGCAACACCAGCACGGCGGTCACGGAGACGACGATCGTTGGACCAAGGGAGTCTTTGCCTTGTACGGGAAAGAAACCGAACCAGAACACCAAAGTCAGGAGCGGCAAGACGCCTGCGACTCCAAGGACCGCTCCGAGGGACACGCTGAGTTTCGCTGCGCCGTGCGTGCGGGGATCGGCGCGAAGAGCGGCGCCACTGGTGGATTTCCGGGCTGCCTGGAGGGAGGGAAGAATGGGCACCCTCCACCACCACATGACCAGCAGCACGGCCATGTTGACGAAGCCCAGCGCGTTGAACCATGACGACTGCCACGCAACTCCAGGCTCGGGGAGGGCAGCGTAGTTGCCGGCGATGCTGGCCAGGCCCGCAGCGATGGTGGCTACCGTACGCAGGAGGCGGTTTGCTGCTATGGCCCGGAGGGTGAGGTTGTCCTCGCTGCTGAGGGTTTCCAGGTGGCGGCGTCGTGCTATGAGCACCAGAACCAACCACGTACCCACGGCGAGTACCAGCAGGGCTCCCCCCAGCCACCCCGCCAGTTCCGAACCCGCGATCCTGCCGTCCTGTCCCTGCCCAACGTAGCCGGTGTTGTATTCCGGGAACTGCCGGGGTGTCGTGTCGGGAAGTACTGGAGCGTAGGCGGGAAGTGCCGCGATCGAGCCTATGGCGATGGCGGCGTAGACGAAGATGCCAGCCGTCCAGAAGGCAAGTTTCCGGGAGAGGAAATCGCTGATCCGGCGGACCCTCAACTCGGCGTACCTGCGGGGTGCCTTCGGTGCCGGATAGCTCCACTGGCCCAAGGAGTGAACGGTCAAGGCCGCAAGGACGGGCCAAGCGAGGGCCGTGAATATCTGATCCGGAGCAGTCGGTACGTTCGATGTCGACGTGTTCGCCTTGAGGATGCCCGCGCTCATCGCTCCCTGGAGGGAACTGGCCATCCAGCCAATGATGCCGACCCAGAGCCCGTGCGATTCCACGGACTTGGCATCGGGCTTGGACCAGACCTGCACCCTGAGAAAAAGGTAGACCAGCACGGCGCCGATTATCGGCCCCACTATCAGGAGCGGCGGCAAGTAAAAAGACAATGTAAAGACCCCCCAAGTCTTCGGATCAATGTGTCAAGTATTTGATACAAACACCCGGGGGTCAACCATGTCGGCCTTAGTCGTCGAAGGGCTTGACCTGTTCCACTGAAACAATCTTCCGTTCCGATCCCCGCACTACCTGGCACACAATGACCTCACCCGGCGAAAGGTAGGGGTCGGCCGCGGGCAGGACCGCGCGCAGGTTTTGTGGCATGTGCTGCCCCAGCTGCTTCAAGGCCGTGGGCAGGGCAGGCCGATGGGTACACACGGCGATGGGCAGCTGTTTGTCGAACAACGCCTCGATGGCGGCGGCAGTCTTCTTGGGGGAGCGCTGGTGGTGGTGTTCGGTGAGAGCCTCCACCAGCTTGACCTTGGCGCCCGACGCCTTCGCGTACGGGGCGATGGTTGCCACGCACCGTGCCCAAGGGCTGGAGACCAGACGCTGCGGCTTCCAGACATTCAGCAGGCGCTGCACAGCAACTGCCTGTCGCTGGCCCGTAGCGGCCAGGGGGCGGTCACCCTCCGCCTTGGTCCACGAGGACCTCGGCTTTGCTTTCGCGTGACGGATCAAAATCAGGGGCCACGTGTCCAATTCGCCGCGGACGTGGGCCTTCTCCAAATATTCCAGAGGCTTCACATCCGTGGGATTGCTGAGGAAGGACGCTGCCCGGTCCGGGCTGCACCACATCACGCTGTCCACTTCCTTGCCATCGGGACGGAGCGGTTCCCCGTTGACCTTGGCGGCCCAGTAGTGGACCACCTTCAGGCCAGCGGATACGTGGTAGTGAATGGCAGGCAGCGGGATACCCAACGGAGCGCGGAGACCTATCTCTTCCCACACTTCACGGGCTGCGCACTCAGGTACTGTTTCGCCGGCGTCGAGCTTTCCTTTGGGCCACGACCAATCGTCGTAGCGGGGCCGGTGGATCAACAGGACCTCCAAAGCGCCTTTGTTGACGCGCCAGGGAATGGCGCCGGCGGCCACGACGGCCACCGGCTCGCCGGGGTGGTCTGTCTGATCCTCCACGGGGGTATCGCTGTTCAACTGTGTCCTTACCTACGTGCCGACGCGCGCTGGCGTGAACGCGACTCCAGCAACCAGGACTGCATGTCCAACAGCGGCTTGCCGTTCTCATCCAGGTGGTGCCTGGTCCAGTGTCCTTGGTTATCCAGGTGCCAGCTGGCAGTTCCGTCATCCACATAGCGGCGCATCAGGTCCATGACCGTTGTGATGTCCTCCTTGCTGGCAAGCTGCACCAGGGCTTCCACGCGGCGATCCAGGTTGCGGTGCATCATGTCGGCCGAACCGATGTACACCACAGGGTCTCCGCCATTGCCGAAGGCGAATACCCGTGAGTGTTCAAGGAAGCGACCCAGGATCGACCTGACCGTGATGTTCTCGCTCAGTCCCGGAACACCAGGGCGCAGGGAGCAGATGCCGCGCACCACTACGTCCACCTTTACCCCTGCCTGCGAAGCACGGTAGAGGGCGTCGATGATGGCCTCGTCAACCATTGAATTGACCTTGATCTGCACCAGGCCGGGGATGCCGGCACGGGCGTTGCGGATCTCGGTTTCAATCCGGTCCACCAGGCCTGCCCGGACCGAGCGGGGCGCCACAAGGAGCCTCTTGAAGGTGGACTTCGGTGCATAGCCGGACAACTGGTTAAAGAGCTTGGAGAGGTCCTCGCCCACCTGTTCGTTGGCCGTCAGCAATCCAAGGTCTTCGTAGTAACGGGCGGTGCGGGGGTGGTAGTTGCCCGTACCGATGTGGCAGTAGCGGCGCAGGCCATCCACTTCCTGGCGCACCACCAGGGACAACTTGCAGTGGGTTTTGAGGCCAACAATGCCGTACACCACGTGGACCCCGGCCTGTTCCAGCTTGCGTGCCCACGAGATGTTGGCCTGCTCATCGAAGCGGGCCTTGATTTCCACGAGGGCCAGGACCTGTTTGCCGGCTTCAGCGGCGTCAATCAAGGCATCCACGATCGGGGAGTCGCCCGACGTCCGGTAAAGGGTCTGCTTGATGGCCTGGACCTTGGGATCCGCTGCCGCCTGCTCCAGGAACGCCTGGACGGAGGTCGAGAAGGAGTCATAGGGGTGGTGGAGCAGGATGTCCCTGCGCCGCATCGCTGCGAAGACGTTGGCAGCCTTCGAGGTCTCGGACTCGTTGAGGTAACGCGAGGTGTGCGGAACGTGCTTCGGGTAATGGAGATCGGCTCGATCAATGCTGCTGATCGCGGACAAGCCGCGAAGATCCAGCGGCGCGGGCACGGAGTAGACCTCGGACTCTTCGACGCCGAGTTCCCGGATGAGCAGGGCCTTGATGTTCGGGTTGATGTCCGTGGTTACTTCCAAGCGCACGGGAGGACCGAAGCGGCGGCGCAGCAATTCCTTCTCCAGAGCCTGCAGGAGGTTCTCGGCGTCGTCCTCTTCAACTTCCAGGTCCTCGTTACGGGTGACGCGGAAGGTGTGGTGTTCCAGGACTTCCATGCCCGGGAAGAGCTTGTCCAAGTGGACAGCGATGACTTCTTCCAGCGCGATGAACCTGGCAACACGGCCCGGGATGGCGCCGGCGCGGGGTCCGTCCACGGAGATGAGGCGCGGCAACTGGTCCGGAACCTTGACGCGGGCGAAGAGTTCCTTGTCGCTGATGGGGTTGCTGACAATCACTGCCAGATTCAGGGACAGCCCTGAAATGTAGGGGAACGGGTGGGCCGGGTCCACCGCAAGGGGAGTCAGGATGGGGAAGACCTTCTCCTGGAACATGGCGCTGATCCGATGGCGGGCGTCGTCATCGAGCTCATCCCAGTGCATGAGGTGGATGTGTTCGTATGCCAATGCCGGCCGGATCTGTTCGGCAAAGACGCGGGCGTGGCGTTCCTGCAGCTTGTGGGCCTCTTCACCGATCTGTTCCAGCACCTCGATGGGGCTGAGTCCTGCGGGTGAAGGCACCGCAAGCCCGGTAGCGATACGCCGTTTGAGGCCCGCCACGCGGACCATGAAGAACTCGTCCAGGTTGGATGCGAAGATCGAGAGGAAGTTGACCCGCTCCAGCAGGAACAGATCGGGATCTTCGGCCAGCTCCAGCACGCGGGAGTTGAAGGCAAGCCAGCTAAGCTCACGGTCAAGGAATCGGTCCGGGGAGATGTCGCCTTCAGGCTCCAGGCTCGGCGCGAATTCGGGGATGTCGATGCGGTCCTGTGTGGCCCGCGAGGCCGGTACTTCCGACGATCCGAAGCGTGAGGGCAGTGTGGCCCCCTTAGAGGTGGATCCGGCGATGCCGACGGGGTCCGGCTGCATGGGGCTCTCCTAAGCTCAGGACTGGGTTTGTCTCCCACATTACAAGCAATCGCGGCACGCGAATCCATGGAGCCGCCACCTTTCCCCGCGACGATCCCAGCCGGTTAATTTTTCGTTAACGGACCGTACATCACATCGGTGTCCCAGCGGACGAAGCCAAGTTTCTGGTATAGGGCCACAGCAGCTTGATTGTCGGCGTCGACGTACAGCATCACTGCGTGGAGGCCCTTGTCCTGGAGATGCCGGATTCCGGCTACGGTGAGGGCCTTGCCGAGCCCCAAACCCTGCGCGGCCGGGGTCACGCCTACCACGTACACTTCGCCGATTTCCGGGTGTGTTCCCTGCCGTGGGTGGACCTTCGTCCAGTGGAATCCCAGGACTTCGCCGGCGTCGTTGACCGCCAGGAGGAAACCTTCGGGGTCAAACCAGTCTTCGGCCTTGCGTGCCTCAAGGTCTGCGAGGGTCAGTGCTCCCTGCTCCGGGTGGTGGGCAAAGGCGGCGCGGTTGGCGGCCAGCCAGGCCTGCTCATCCTGGCCCGGCACAAAGGCGCGGATCGAAACTCCGTCCGGGAGGCCGGCGTCGGGCAATGCGGACGTCGAGGACATCAGACGCATCTTCCACAGCTCCCGCATTGGACCGTAACTGTAGCGGGTGGCCAGCTGGGCGGCGGCCTCGTGGTTGCCGTGCGACCATGCGCTCAAACCTTCAAGGGTCCGTTGCTGTTGAAGGGCGTCCAGAAGCCGCCCGGCCACGCCCTGGTTGCGGTAGCTGGGGTGGACGGCAAGCTCCAGCACGCCGCTTCCGTCCGGAGCTTCAACGACGACGGCGATTCCCGCCAGGTCTTCGGCCGTCGCCGGATCCGAGTCCTCGTCCGGGGCATAAAGCGCGAAGGACAGCACCGAATGGTCTCCTGAGTCGGCTCCCCGCAGCATGACCATGGTCTGCTCGGACAGGGGCGGGTTACCGTCCGACTCCTCGGCCGCGGCAGTAAGGCTCTTGAAGTCGTGGAGGAGTTCGACGTCCACAGCGCCTTTGATGATCAGTACGGGCCAGTTCTCCGGATGCGCGTGACTCATGATGCAAGGCTATACGCCCCGGGCTGTCCCCGTGATTTGAAGTCCCGGCCCAACGGCTGTAGTGTCGTTATCTCATTCGGCTTCGGCCGGGTACAGGGGGGATCCACCAGTGGGGTGGCCTCGATACGTTCGACCCGTATGTCCTCCACCAATGCAGCAAGATAAAGGCCGGGATCCGTGGGGATCCCGGCCTTTACTGTTAAATCTGTGTCTCAGGCTTCGGAGAGTTCGTCATCCGGCAGCCGCACCAGCGTAAGCCTGTATCCGACGTTGCGGACCGTACTGATGAGGTTTTCGTGGTCCACGCCCAGCTTGGCGCGGAGACGCCGGATGTGCACGTCCACCGTCCTCGTGCCGCCGTAGTAGTCGTAGCCCCAGACTTCAGTCAGCAACTGTTGGCGGGTGAAGACGCGGCCAGGGTGCTGCGCCAGGTACTTCAGAAGCTCAAACTCCTTGAACGTCAGGTTCAGCGGCTGGCCGCTGACGCGCGCGGTATAGCTGGCTTCATCGATAACGACGCCGGCAGCCCGGATCTCCGTTTGGGTCTCTTCTTCGCCGGGCACGGCACGCGCCATGGCGAGCCTGATGCGGGCTTCCACCTCGGCCGGTCCGGCGGAGTCGAGCACGATGTCGTCCACGGCCCAGGCTGAAGAAACGGCGGCCATGCCGCCCTCTGTCAGGATCAACATCAAGGGAGCGCTTAGTCCTGTTGCCTTGAGCAGTTGCGTCAACGAGCGGGCTCCCACCAGGTCCTTGCGGGCATCAAGGAAGACGATGTCCGTGGGATCGGTTTCGAGCAAGGCGGTCGGTTCTGCCGGGAGAATGTGCACACGGTGGTTCAACAACTCCAAGGCAGGCAGAATGTCCACCGATGAGCCGGTGCTGTTCGTCAGGAGCAGGATGTGCGACATAGTTCCTCCAATGGGCTGTACGCGCATCATCGGGCGTCGAAGCCGGAGTTTCCCGGCCGGTCCCAGCGCCTTGCGGCCCTTGCCCCGTTGTGACGGGATGGAGGCCAGGACAGTGCGCTGTTGAAGTCTGAGTATACCCATCAGTGCCCTGCGACACATGGATTCGTGACGGGCAGGCAGGGCAATTACGACATATTGGGCAGGTATAGGGCAGGATTGTCGAGAGGCCGTAGAAGGCGCATCGGATTGAGGTCGGGCACACAGTGAAGTCTTGGAGTATCGGGGTATTTGGACTCGTGGCGCTCGCGGCCATCGTGGCCGGCACCTTCGTTTCCCGGGAAGCCATGGTGGGGGTCGGCGTCGCGGCCTCGGCAGCGGTGGGCATCGGCTGGCCCCACTTTCTGGGAGTCCCGGCCAAGAAGACATTGGCAGCCGTCATCGGACTCTCCGGTGCCGGTTCGGCAGTGGCGGCCGCATACCTTCCGGCCCCCGGCTTCCTTGAGGGGACACCGGCTTTTGTTGCGCTGGGCGTGATGGCCGTGTTCGTCGTCCAACTTGTCCGCGGTACGGGCCAGGCCCAGCGCCTGGAGTCGACCCTCGGTTGCAGTGCCGGTGTGCTCCTGAACTGCCTCGGAGCAGGCTGGATAGCCAGCGCCAGGTTCAACGGCGTCAAGGAAATGGTCCTGGTGGCGGGCCTGAGTGCGGCTGTTGCCCTTCTGGTGGGCATCATCCGTTGGCCGGACCGCATCGTGGCGCCGCTTGGAGTTGTTATGGCAGGCCTCATGGGTCCCCTTGCGGGCCTCGTTTTCTCCGACATCGCCGTACTGCCCGCTGCCTTGGTGGGCGTGGCCGTGGGTTCGGTGCTGGTGTGTTTCCGGCGCATGGCCACTCTTCGGCGGGGGAGGCTGAACCTCCCGGCAGCGGTGGGCATGGGGGTCGCCCCTGTCTGGGCCGTGGGCGCCTTGGCGTACTTCATAGACAAACTACTCATCTACTAACGGTTAGGATGGCATCATGTCTGTACTCGCATTTGAAATCTTCTTCCTCGTTCTCCTGGGCCTTGCCAGCGTCGCCATGGCGTGGTTTGCAGGATTCGTCGTCTACCGCCTTTTCAAGGGCCAGAAGTAAACCTTCTGACTCTGCAGCCCAACCGAGGTAACTGTTGTGCCTATTGAGATCCCCACTGATCTGACGCCCGAACTCGTCCCCCTTTCCTGGCTCATTGGTGAGTGGGAGGGCCGTGGTCGGCTCGGCAGCGGCGACGAGGATTCCGAACACTTTGTCCAGCATGTTTCCTTCACCCACAACGGCCTGCCGTACTTGCAGTACCGGGCCGAAACCTGGATCAGCGACGACGCCGGCGCGAAGTTGCGCCCGTTGACGGTGGAGACCGGGTTCTGGGCGCTGGAGCGCAAGCTTGAGGAAGGCGACGGCGGCCCCGGGCTGATTCCGGCCGACATCGTCCCCGTGCTCAAGACGGCAGACGAAGTCGAAGAACGCCGCAACAAAGACGGCGGCTTCGATATCTCAGTCTCGATCGCCCACCCCGGTGGCATCACCGAGCTCTACTACGGTCAGATCAAGGGACCCCAGATCCAACTGAGCACTGACATGGTGATGCGCGGGAGCCACTCCAAGGAATACACTGCAGCCACCCGGATCTTCGGTTTGGTGGACGGCAACCTCCTGTGGCGCTGGGATGTCGCAGCCAACGGCAAGACCCTCGAAGCCCACGCATCGGCGTTCCTGCACAAGGTCTCGTAACCCAGGTTTCCACGCCCCGGTTTCCTGACCCTCGGGGTTCACCGTACGTTCCATGAAGCAACGGCAAAAGGAGCAGAAAGTGAACGATAAACCGACGGGCTATGAGGGGCTCAAAGCCCTCTTTTTCAACGGCACCCTGAAGCCATCGCCGCAGCTGAGCAACACCGACGGCCTGATCCGGATCAGCCGCGACATCATGGAAAAACAGGGTGTCACCACCCGCCTTATCCGCACTGTGGACCACGATATCGCCAGCGGTGTCTACCCGGACATGCGCGAACATGGGTGGAAGACGGACGAGTGGCCGGAGCTCTATCCCGCGGTCCGGGAAGCGGACATCGTGGTGGTTGCCGGCCCCATCTGGTTGGGCGACAACTCCTCCCAAACGAAGAAACTCATCGAGCGCCTGTACGCCCACTCCGGCGAGCTCAATGGCAAGGGCCAGTGGGCGTTCTACCCGAAGGTAGGCGGCTGCCTGATCACGGGCAACGAGGACGGCATCAAGCACTGTTCCATGAACGTCTTGTACAGCCTCCAGCACATCGGGTTCACCATCCCGCCACAGGCAGACGCCGGCTGGATCGGTCCCGTAGGCCCCGGACCCAGCTATTTGGATGAAGGATCGGGCGGCCCGGAGAGTGATTTTACCAACAGGAACACCACCTTCATGACCTGGAACCTGCTCCACATGGCCAGGCTCCTGCGCGATGCAGACGGCATTCCGGCCTACGGCAACCTGCCGGAGGAATGGAAAGCCGGCACCCGGTTCGACTTCGACAACCCGGAATACCGCTGAACCGGATTGCCCCCGGTCTGGAATACCTCAAAGCCGCTAGGACTTCTACTGGATATGACTTACAAGAGCCCTCTGTTGTCGCGCCCCGGCGCGGTCGAAGATACCGGCCTGGATGCCGGCGTCGCTGCCCACTACGGTGAACCGTTGCGCGAGCAGCGCGCCTTGGCGGCAGGCACCGCCGTCGTGGATCTTTCGCACCGTGGCGTGGTCACGGTGTCCGGTCCCGACCGTCTCAGCTGGCTCAACTCCCTGTCCTCGCAGCAGCTGACAAACCTGCAGCCGAACGTTGCCAGCGAGCTGCTGCTGCTCAGCGTCCAGGGCCGCATCGAATTCGATGCACGGGTTATTGACGACGGCGGCACAACCTGGCTGATCGTCGAAGCGGCGGAAGCGGAACCCCTCGCGGAATGGCTGAACAAGATGAAGTTCATGTTGCGCGTGGAGATCGCCGATGTCAGCGGGGAATGGGCCGTGGTTGGTTCCACCAAGCCAGTGGATCGCTTTGCCGGCCGCCTCGTATGGGAAGATCCGTGGCCTAGGGTGTCGCCCGGTGGGTACTCGTACAGCTTGGTCCCGGAGGAGTCGCATCCGGGTCTTGAGCGTCCCTGGTTCGAATACCTGGTCCCGGAAGGCGAACTTGAGGCCGCCGTCGAAGGCCTGCCACTGGCCGGTGCGATGGCAGCGGACGCCCTTCGGATCGCGGCGTGGCGTCCTCGGCTCGGAGCGGAAACCGACGACAAGACCATTCCACATGAGCTGGACCTGATCCGGACCTCTGTCCACCTCAACAAGGGCTGCTACAAGGGCCAGGAAACCATAGCGCGCGTGCATAACCTTGGACACCCGCCCCGCCGCCTGGTGTTCCTGCAACTCGATGGTTCCCAGCACACCTTGCCGGCGGTCGGCAGTGTTGTCTTTGCCGGGGAACGCAAGGTGGGTACTCTGACATCGGTGGCGCAGCACTTCGAGATGGGACCTGTGGCTTTGGCCGTGATCAAGCGCTCCGTTTCGGCGGAGGAGACCTTGACCGTGATGGACGGCGAGGAGCCCTACGTCGCAGCCCAGGAAGTGATCGTCGCCCCCGACGCCGGCCAGGTGGTCGGGCGCCAGACCGGATTCCTGAAGGGACCCCACCGATGAGCCACACTGATGGTGCCGATGCCACAAACCCCGGGACCGGCCCGGATGATGAGACCTTGGCTTTGGCCCACGCACTGTTCGACGCCGCACGCGAAGGCGACGCCGGGCTGCTCCGAAGCTATTTGAACGCCGGGGCCCCGGCCACCCTTACCAACGCCGCGGGCGACTCCCTCCTGATGCTTGCCGCCTACCACGGGCACGAGGACGCTGTGCAGCTGATCATTCACCACGGCGCCGATGTCAACGCCGCCAACGACCGGGGACAGACACCGCTTGCCGGCGCCGTTTTCAAGGGATACGTGGGGGTCGCCAGGGCGTTGCTGGACGCGGGAGCGGATCCCGACGCCGGGACGCCCAGCGCCCGCGACGCCGCCACGATGTTCGCCCGGACCGAAATCCTGTCACTGCTCGGCTGAGTTGTCCGGGTTAGGTCGTCCCGTCACGTAACCCCGGCTGTTGGTACAGCCGGGGTTACTTGCGCCTAGATATTCCACGTGGAATAGTTGTTGTGGAATAAGATCACGTGGAAGGGGATGGCTATGGCCAAAAGTGCTGAGTTGACGCCGCTGGGCGTGGCCTCGTTGGCGCTTCTAGCCGAACAGCCGATGCATCCCTACGAGATGTACCAAGTGCTGATGGCCCGCCATGAGGACCGGCTGGTCAAAGTGCGTCCCGGCACGCTGTACCACGCCGTGGGCCGGCTCGAGGAGAGCGGACTCGTGGAAGCAACCGGGACCGGCCGGGAAGGCAAGCGTCCCGAGCGGACCACCTACCGGATCACCCCGGCCGGACATGCGGCCTTGGATGCGCGGCTGCAAGCCATGCTGGCCACGCCCATCAACGAGTACCCCGTCTTTCCGCATGCCATAGCCGAAGCCCACCACCTCCCGGCGGACGTGGTGACCGGCCTCCTGGAAGAACGGGTGGTTGCCTTGAGTGCCGATCTCGACTTCCTGCTCCGCGCGCAGGAGGCCGTCACAGCCAAGGGGCTCGAGCGCAAGTACTGGATCGACATCACCTACCAACAAGCCATGCTTCGAACCGAGATCGCGTGGATCCGCGGTCTCCTGGAGGAGTTGGGCACCGGGCAGTTGCCTTGGGACGAACCCCGCCCTGCCCCGACCGAACTTTCACACAAGCCAAAGGAACCCCTTGGAAAACATAGCTAAGCCGTGGCCCGCGCTGTGGTCACTCGTGGTTGGCTTCTTCATGATCCTTATCGACACCACCATCGTGTCGGTCGCGAACCCGCGGATCATGGAGGGCCTGAACACTGACATCAACGCCGTCATCTGGGTAACCAGCGCCTACTTGCTGGCCTACGCAGTGCCCCTTCTCATCACCGGCAGGCTGGGTGACCGTTTCGGCCCCAAGAACCTGTACCTCATCGGCCTGGTCGTCTTCACCCTGGCATCCCTGTGGTGCGGACTCTCCGGCGATGTGACCATGTTGATCGCCGCCAGGGCCGTGCAAGGCTTCGGTGCGGCCATGATGACTCCGCAAACCATGGCAGTCATCACCCGGATCTTCCCGCCGGACCGCCGCGGCGCCGCCATGGGGCTCTGGGGCGCCACGGCAGGCATGGCGGTGCTGGTCGGCCCGATCCTGGGCGGCGTGTTGGTGGACAGCCTCGGCTGGGAGTGGATCTTCTTCGTCAACGTTCCCATCGGACTCGTAGCTTTCATCCTGGTGACACGGTTCGTTCCCAAGCTGACCACGCACAGCCACTCGTTCGACATTCTGGGCGTAGTCCTTTCTGCCGTGGGCATGTTCCTGCTGGTCTTCGGAATCCAGGAAGGCCAGACCTACAAATGGGGCACCGTCAACGGGTTCATCTCGGTCTGGGGCCTGATCATCACGGGTCTGGCAGTCCTTGTGGTGTTTGTCCTGTGGCAGTGGATTCTGGAGCGTCGCGGCGGAGAGCCGCTGCTTCCCCTGGGCCTGTTCAAAGAGCGGAACTTCTCGCTGGGCAACGCCACCATCATGGCCGTTGGTTTCACCGTGACGGCGTTCCCGTTGCCCACCATCTTCTATTACCAGACAGTCCGGGGCCTGACGCCCACGCAGTCGGCACTGCTCATGATCCCGATGGCAGTCATCTCCGGTGCGCTGGCCCCGTTCGTGGGTAAGCTGATCGACCGCGCCAACCCCCGCTGGTTCGCTGCCTTCGGCCTGGTTTGCCTGTCCGGCGCACTGTTCTGGACGGCTTCGTTGCTGGGGCCGGATACACCGATCTGGATGTTCCTGCTGCCCAGCGCACTGCAGGGTGTTGCCAACGCCTTCATTTGGGGACCGGTGTCCAATGCGACCACCCGCAACCTGGAACCGCGCCAGGCCGGCGCAGGGTCCGGCGTCTTCAACACCACCCGCCAGATCGGTGCAGTACTCGGCTCGGCCGCAATCGCTGCGTTGATCCAGTCACGTCTGGCAGCTGAGCTCCCGGCAGCACCTGCCGGGGCGCCTGTCGGGGAGGTATCGATGGGCGGCACCCTGCCGGAGTTCCTGCACGCGGGATTCTCGACGGCGATGAGCCAGTCCATCCTGTTGCCCGCCTTCGCGATCCTGCTGGCCGCCGTCGTCGCCCTGTTCTTCGCTAAGCCGAAGGCCGTATCCGGCTGGGGCGCCAAGCCCCCAGTCCAAACCGAGGCAGCCGGCACCCGATCCGAAGAAAGCAACTCCCAAGTCCAGCGCTAGCAGATGGAGTTTTTGTACAGCCAACGCCCTCAAGAGCCCTTCTAAAGCACGTTGGCTGTACAAAACTCGGAGGGGGAGTCAGCCCAGGAGCACGCTCGCGTGGAGCCCGCCCGTTGCGAAGCCAAGGCTGCGGGCCATCGCGAGTGCTCCTGTGTTGCTGACGTCGGCCTTCCATTGAAGGGTCAGCCCGGCGGCAAGTGCTTCGTGGGCGGCGATGGAAGCAGCCAGCGTTCCGATTCCGCGCCTGCGCCACGGAGGAGCCACCAGCACTCCCATGTTGGCCAGGATGCCCTCCCACTCCCCATAAGCTCCGCAGGCCACCGGCGTGGGCTGTTCCTCTTCCGGGTGCATGATGGTGAAACGGTGTTCCAGGCCCTGGAGCCCCACTTCATTCACGTCGTCCGGTGGGCACAGTCCTTCCAGCAAGATGGCCTCCGGATTGCCGTGCGAGACCGTGAGGTCCTCCGAAGGCTGCTGCAACGGCAGGTCATCGGCGAAGAACAGGGCCGACGATCCCAGTCCGTGCCCACCGTGCGAGCGGGTGAGGGTCAGCAGCGTGACATGCTGGGCGAGTTCGGTATCAGGGACGTCTTCGGCTGCGTCCAACGCCCACTGCGGGCCCACCAAGGCCGAGACGCCAAACAACCGCAGGAACACCAGTGCCCGCGCTGAGTCATCAACCCGGGTCATCCTGCTGGTGGGGTCACCCGGAGTAGTCCCGTCAGAGCTGAGGGCGGCAGCAGCGCCGGCGAAAGCGTCGTCGTCGAAACCCAAATGGCGAGCCCACGCCAGCTGGATGATGGCAGCGGACGTGGGCTCCAGAGTCATGGATTCAGCCTAGCCGAACAATACGGACGCTTCGTCGTAGCGGTGCTGTGGCACGGTCTTGAGCTTGCCCAAGGCTTCCTCGAAGCCAACGTGGGAGATGTCCGTGCCTTTGAGAGCCACCATGGTTCCCCAACGACCTTCGACCACGGAGTCGATGGCGGCCATGCCAAGACGGGTCGCGAGAACGCGGTCGTAAGCAGTCGGAACGCCGCCGCGCTGGATATGCCCAAGGATGGTTGCACGGGTTTCAATGCCTGTGCGGGCCTCGATTTCGGGGGCCAACTGGTCGGCGATTCCACCCAGGCGGGGCCGGCCAAAGGTATCCAGGCCGCGCTCGGAGTGCGGGGATTCCATGTGGTCGGGGACGAAACCTTCCGCAACAACCACCAGCGGTGCACGGCCGCGGTCGTGGGCCTCCTGTACCCACTCTGCGATCTGTTCGATGCTGGCTTTCTGCTCCGGAATCAGGATGGCGTGGGCACCGGCTGCCATGCCTGCGTGGAGGGCGATCCAGCCCACGTGGCGTCCCATGACCTCGGCAATCATGCAGCGGTGGTGGGATTCACCGGTGGTGCGCAGGCGGTCGATGGCCTCAGTGGCAATCTGGACTGCCGTGTCGAAGCCGAAGGTGTAGTCAGTGGCATCGAGGTCGTTGTCCACCGTTTTGGGCACACCAACGATCTTCAAGCCGGCATCCGTGAGGCGCTTGGCCGCAGCCAGGGTTCCTTCACCACCGATGGCGATGATGGCGTCGATGCCCAGACGTTCCATGTGGGCCTTGATGACGTCCGGGCCGCCGCCGTTTTCGAAAGGGTTGGTCCGGGAGGTTCCCAGAATGGTTCCACCCTGCTTGGCGATACCACGGACCATGGTGCGGGGGATGTCGATGATGTCGCCCTCGACGACGCCACGCCAGCCGTCACGGAAACCCACGAATTCCTGGCCGTGGATGGCAATGCCTTTGAGGACTGCTCCCCGGATCACTGCGTTGAGTCCGGGGCAGTCGCCACCGCTGGTAAGAATGCCAATTTTCATGTTTGCTCACTCATGGCTTGGAGGAATACGTGCAAGAGCGCCACGCTGAGCTCCCCACGATTGTAGACGTGCATGTGGGGTGGGACACAAATGGTTACTTTTTGGCCCAGGTGTGCGGTAGTGGAAACATGGCGGAAACCAGCAAAAGGCGCCCCGCCGACCGGCGGAGCGCCTTCTGTGCCCGGTAGTTACCGGGACCGTTGGCTGAGGAAGGATTCGAGGGCGATCTTGTTGTTCTGGTCCGGCAGGATGAGCCAACCGAGGATGTACACCACCACTGCAGGCCCGGGTAGCAGACAGAAAAGCAGGAATGCTACCCGAACGTAAGCCACATCCACCCTGAGTTTGGCGGCGATGCCTCCGCATATGCCACCCAGCCAGCGTTGTGGTCCGCGCTTCAGGCCGAGGCCCCTGACGATGCTGAAGAACTTGTCCATGTCTACACACTTCCCTGTCGCGGTTGCTTTGTCACGTGGATCGGGCGGCTCACGCGGCGGGGTTCTTGGACTTAGTGGAACGCTTGCGCGTTGAAAGAAGTCCGCCAACCACCAAGGCCGCCCCGGCTCCGATCATCAGGCCTATGAGCACATAGGTGCCATTCAGAGTCACCCAGCCGAGGGTGGAGATGATGATCAACGCCGCCAAAGCCACCACGATCAGCCCCCACACCACTGTGCCGATGCGGGCCTGCCGGGGGTCGTCCTCTTCGGCGTGCTCCGCCCGGAAGCTTGGCTCCAGCAGTGGTGTCAGCGGGATCTCCTGGAGCGCGGGCTTTGGGAGGGCTTCGGTGGGGCGGGTTCCCCTGGGCAACGGTTCGGTGGGAGAGGATCCGGATTCCGTGGCTGGATCGTTCGTGCTCATGTCAGTTTCCTTCCTTGATGGTCACGTTGCTGAAGGTGCCGTCGATCTGGACCACCAGATTGGCCCCGGGTTTCCCTGTGTTGTAGACGGTACGGTCATCTTTCAGCCGCCCTCCACGGTCGCTTCCGCGTTCGTTCAGGTTGCCGAAGGTCATATCGGCCCTGACCTCCACAGGGACGTTGTCCGGGATGATGACGGTGACGTTGCTCGCGGTGGCGTCGATGGGTACCAGGACCTCTGTGATCAAGGGCGGTGTCGTAGTGATGTCGCTGAGGTCGACGGTGCCCTGGGCGCCGGTGACGTCAATGCCTTGTTTCGCCTGTTCAACGCTGGTGGGTGCCCAGTTGACGTCGTGGAAGGTCAGTCGGTCACCGTTGCGGGGAACCACGTTGAAGATGCCGCCAATGATCAGGGCAACTATGGCCAGGAACCCGAGGAAACCTGAGGTCCGCCCGCGGAGTCCGGCGACCAGGATGCCCAGGCCCAGGACTGCAGCGCCGGTTGCCCACACCACAGCGTTGGCCGAGCTGCCGAGATCAATGACGTGCCCGGCGTCGAGCGCTTTGAGCGTGCCTCCGGCCAGCAGCGCCGCACCTGCGGACACCGCGATGATGGCTGCTCCGGGTCCCTTGCGTTTGGGGGCGGCCGGCTTCGGGGTCCACCCTTGCGGGGGAGTGGAACCGTACGGAGGACGCGGCCCTGAAGGAGGGACGGGCGTCGATGGAGGGGTTGGCCCCGCACTGTAGCCAGGAGCGCCGTAAGCGTTCGAACCGTACCCGCCCGCGCCTGTAGCCCCGCTGCGCTGGCCTGTCGGCACGGAAGCGCCCGTCGGCACGGATGCGCCGTACACGGGAACTCCGGTGTTGGTGCCCGCCATGGGAGTGGCTGAGTAGGAGGCCGTGTAGTTCTGCGGGCCTGTGGACTGGGATGCTTTCGCGCCCTTGTTCCGCTGAACCAGGGCATAGACGAGGTAACTGACGCCGGCTATCCAGAACAGAGTCCAGAACACACCGGGAAGCCCGTTCCCACCCCATCCCCAGAATCCGCGGCCCAAGCTCGGGAAGCCGATGATGGTGGTGATCAAGGCACCTGTCATGCCGCCTGACCAGCGCCCGGCGGCCGCCTCCTGAACGTGGATGCGTCCATCAGGCTCAGGCAGGAGCGCCCATGCGATGCCGTACAGCAGGACCCCGACGCCGGCGAAAAGTGCAAGCACAATGAAGATGCCGCGGACGATCAGCGGATCGATGCCGAACCGGTGGGCAATTCCACTGGCCACCCCGCCGATCCAGCGGTCAGGTCCACGCCGGATCCCCAGGTTACGGATCCAGTCGAAGAAGTTCTGCTGGGAACCTTGGGGCGCTTCGCCGGTTGGCGCGTAACTGCCGTCTGCCGGACCAGTCCCGGCGGACCCTCCGGCGGAGGGCTGGTCCGAAGAAGTGCCGGGGGCGCCGGTGGAGGCACCGTTCGTGGCGCTGGAGCCGGTTGTGCCGGCGGTGCCAGGCGTTCCGGGTTCCTCTGGGTTCATGCTGTTCGCGTTCATACTTCGATCCTGCCGTCCCGCCGCGTTCGCCCTCTACTGGGGGATACCCTGAATGATCCCTGAGAGACCCCCTGAGCCTGCGGGAATCCGGTTCGGGGAACCCTGATCCGTGCTTGGATTGGTACATGACAACCGCCATCGAACGCCCCCCGCTGGTCCGCAGCAGCGACCGCATGATCGCGGGCGTCTGCAGCGGATTGGCCGATCACTTGGGGTGGCCGGTCAAATATGTGCGGCTCGGGATGGTTCTGGCCAGTTTCGCGGGCGGAGCGGGCCTGGCTTTCTACGCGTGGCTGTGGACCATGGTTCCCACCGCGGACGAGGCCGCCAAACGCAATGCCCGCCGGCCGGCGTCGCCTATTGCTCCTGCCGTGAGCCTGCCGCCCGTGCCGGCTGCCGGCGTCGGGACGGCCCGCCAGCATCAGATGTACGACGCCGGAGCGGCACCGGCGGTGCCCAGCGCACCGGCGGCGGGCGCCCCGGCAAGCAGTTCACCTGGCAGCGGCACGGCCGGGACCAGCCCGGAGGCAGGGGCATCGGCGACGCATTCCCAGGCCTCGTCCGGGGCAGGGTGGGACGGCAGCTCCTTGGCTTCCTGGTTCTCTTTCCGGAAAATCCAATACGGCAAAGAAATCCTGCTCGGCGCGGCGCTGCTGTTGGTGGCTGCCATCCTGATTGCCCGCCAGTTCGGCGTGGACGTCCCGCTGGGCACGCTGATTCCGGCAGCGGCGATCCTGGGTGGTGCCGCGATCGCCTGGATGCAGCTCGATGAAACGCGCAGGGCCGGGCTGGTGGACAAGACGAAGGCGGACCAAGCCGGAGGCTGGGTGCGCTTGGCGGCGGGCCTGGCGCTGGTGGTGGCCGGCGTACTGGTCATGGTGTCCGGCTCCGGGTCGTGGGAGCAGACGTGGCTGGCGCTGTTGGCTTCCGTTGCCGTCCTTGGTGGCGTTGCCTTGGTGCTGCTGCCATGGGGACTCAAGTTCTGGAAGGACCTGGAAACAGAGCGTGCCGGACGCGTCCGCGAAACCGAGCGCGCCGAGATCGCAGCACATTTGCACGACTCCGTGCTCCAGACGTTGGCGCTCATCCAGCGGCGGGCCGGCTCTGAACAGGACGTCATCCGCTTGGCAAGAGCACAGGAACGCGAACTGCGGGTGTGGCTCTTCAGCGATCCCGCCAAGGAATCCGGGCTGCTCGCAGAACGTATCAAGGCAGTTGCCGCAGACGTGGAGGACGCTCACAGCCACGCCGTCGAGGTGGTCGCTGTCGGTGATTCCGATATGACGGAAAGGCACGAAGCCTTGGTCCAGGCGGCGCGGGAGGCAATGCTCAATGCCGCCCGACACGGCGGCGGCACCGTTTCGGTCTATCTTGAGAGCACCGACAGCGGCACGGAGATCTTTATCAAGGACCGGGGCCCTGGCTTCGCGCTCGAAGCCATCCCCGATGACAGGCTGGGCGTGAAGGAATCGATCATCGGACGCATGAAGAGGCACGGCGGCACAGCTGTGATCAACAGCAGCAGCGATGGGACAGAGGTCCGGCTGGCCCTGCCATCAGCAAATTCGGAGATGGGCGAAGGTCGGAACGGCGAGGCCCGGGGCACTGATGTCCGGAACGGAGACACGAAGCAATGACTATCAATCCTGACGCAAGCACAGGACGCCGCGTGCGGGTGGTGATCGTGGATGACCACACCATTTTTCGCTCCGGTTTGAAGGCCGATCTTGATGGGCGCATGGACGTGGTGGGGGAGGCAGGAACGGTGGAGCAAGCCATCGCCGTGATCGCCGGGACCCGACCGGAAGTAGTGCTCCTGGACGTCCACCTTCCCGGTGGCCTCGGTGGCGGCGGCCGCGAGGTCATCGCCGGGTCCGCCGCCTTGCTGGGGAGTACCAGCTTCCTGGCCCTGAGTGTTTCCGATGCCGCCGAGGACGTGGTTTCGGTGATCCGGGCCGGTGCCCGCGGCTACGTCACCAAGACCATCTCGGGCAAGGAAATTTCCGACGCCGTCATCCGCGTGGCTGATGGGGATGCCGTGTTCTCGCCCCGGCTCGCTGGGTTCGTCCTCGACGCCTTTGGCACCGCCCCTGCGGACATCGCTGACGACGAGCTGGACAAGCTGTCCGCCCGGGAACTCGAGGTCATGCGGCTCATCGCCCGGGGCTACAGCTACAAGGAAGTTGCCAAGGAACTCTTCATCTCCATCAAGACCGTGGAAACACATGTGTCAGCTGTGCTGCGGAAGCTCCAGCTCTCCAGCCGCCACGAACTCACCAAGTGGGCGGCGGAGCGCCGCCTCCTCTGACCCTCGCTCACGTCCCGGGTGTTTGGGCGGGTCGCTCGCTCACGTCCCGGGTGTTTGGGCGGGTCGCTCGCTCACGTCACGCGTGCAAGGTGGCGCCCGACGGCGGCACATGGCTGACGGCGTCGCTTCCGGGTGAGGATTGCTCACGGGTTTGAAAAACAAGTAAGCCCCCAAGCAACCTGGTTCCCGTGGCTGGAGGCTGATTGCTGTCAAAGAGGCACGACACACCAGCGGGCGTACCCCTGCCACTGACTTTGAGCAGCCCACGCGCCCCGACCCACCGCAGGTTGGGCGTGGCGGGGCATCGAAGCCAGGCAAAGCAGGTCGTGGCGGTACACGCCCGCGGCTCGCCGCACGTATGGAAAACAAATCAGCCCCCAGCCAACCTGTTCCGGTTGGCTGGGGGCTGATTGCCGAAAAAAGTGAAGGCGCTACTTTGCCTTGCCCAGGAATTCCTGGATCCGACGGACGCCTTCGGCGAGGTCATCGTCGCCGAGTGCGTAGGAAAGCCGCACATAGCCGGAGGGCCCAAACGCCTCGCCCGGAACGATAGCTACCTCAACCTCATCGAGGATCAGGGCCGCGAGTTCAGCTGAGGTGGTCGGTCGGACGGGACCATTGGAGGTCTCGAATTCCTTGCCCAGCAGTCCGCGGACGTCCGCGTACACGTAGAAGGCGCCGGTCGGCGTCGGGCATTCCACGCCGTCAATCGCGTTGAGTCCGGCGACAATCGCCTTGCGGCGGCGGTCGAAGGCAACCTTCATTTCGTCGACGGCGGTCAGCGGGCCGGTGAGGGCAGCGGCGGCAGCGACCTGCATGATGTTGGAGACGTTCGACGTCGCGTGCGACTGCAGGTTGGTGGCGGCTTTGATGACGTCGGCCGGGCCGATCATCCAACCGACGCGCCATCCGGTCATGGCGTACGTCTTGGCGACACCGTTGAGGATCACAACGCGATCGCCAAGCTCCGGGGCCGCCGTGGCGATGGAGGTGAACTCGACGCCGTCGTAGGTCAAGTGCTCGTAGATTTCGTCAGTGACTACCCACAGGCCCTTGGCCGCGGCCCACTTGCCAATTTCGGCAACCTGCTCCGGGCTGTACACAGCGCCCGTGGGGTTGGAGGGGGAGACGAAGAGCAGGATCTTGGTCTTGTCCGTTACTGCGGCTTCAAGCTGGTCCACAGTGACCAGGTAACCCTGCTCCGGTCCGGCGAAAACCTCGACGGGAACGCCACCTGCGAGGCGGATGGCCTCCGGGTAGGTGGTCCAGAACGGGGTGGGAATGATGACCTCGTCGCCCGGATCCACCAGCGTGGCGAAGGTGTTGTAGACGGCCTGCTTGCCGCCGTTGGTCACCAGGACCTGGGAAGGATCAACCTTGTAGCCCGAGTCACGCAGGGTCTTGTCGGCGATGGCCTTCTTCAGTTCCGGCAGACCGCCCGCAGGGGAATAACGGTGGTACTTCGGCTGGCCGGCTGCCTCAATGGCGGCCTGGACGATGTAGTCGGGGGTGGGGAAGTCGGGTTCGCCGGCACCGAAACCAATCACGGGACGACCCGCGGCCTTCAGTGCCTTGGCCTTGGCGTCAACGGCAAGGGTGGCGGACTCGGCAATGGCGGAGATTCGCTGTGAAATGCGGGCGGCAGTTGTTCCGGCAGACATCTATGTACCGTTCTTCGCAGGCAGCTCGTGGGCTGGATGATGGGATTCGACGTAAACTACCTTATGCTGTTCTGCGGAGCTCCCGGGTGCCCACCCGGCTTTGTGACTGATGGTGCTGGTCACAGGCGTAAAAGGGGAGTGGGAGCCCCGGAATCGAGCCGGTTCGACTATCGCGAATTTCTTGCGTAGACTGGTTCACCGGTGTTGAAAAGCATCGCAGGCTGAAGTGCGGCCTGAAACATGGATTCGATCCATAGGGTAGTGGCGCAATTGGTAGCGCAGCGGTCTCCAAAACCGCAGGTTGCAGGTTCGAGTCCTGTCTGCCCTGCGCAAGCTGTTCCGGCGGAAACGCCGGAACACGCGCAGCAACCATGGCTCTGATCAGAGTCGGGTCAACGACTTTGCAAGGTGAGTGAGGACCAGGTGACCGAAACAGCTGCCAGCAGCTCGAAGGGCCGTCCCGCCAAGAAAGCCGAACGCGGCTTCTTCGCCCGTATTGCACTCTTCGTACGCCAGATCATCGGCGAACTGAAGAAGGTCGTTGCACCCACCCGCAAGGAACTGATCAATTACACGCTCGTGGTGCTGGTGTTCGTGGTCATCATGATGGTCATTGTCACCCTGTTGGACCTCGCCTTCGGCACGGGAGTCAGCTGGGTCTTCGGTGGGTCAGGCGCCACGGACCGCTAAGCGGATCTGTCCGCAAACTGTGTGGAATTCCTTGATACTCCGGGAATTTTGCGGGGTTTGCGGAATTGAGCCATTTAAATAGGCATGTTAGGCAATGAGGAAGCAGGAGACCAAGTGTCTGAGCAGGAGCTCGAGGTAAACGAGACTGAGCTGGAAGAATCCGAGGGCACTGCGGCTGAGGCTGCAGAAGAGTCCGAGGTTGATTCCGCTGCGCCCGAATCTGCCGACGTCGACGCCGACGATTCCGAAGAGGACTTCGAGGCGGACGTGGACGAAGAGTCTGATGAAGAGTCCGACGGCGACCAGCTCGCGGCCGCTGCTGCTGCAGCGCCGGCTGATCCTGCCGAGGAATTCAAGGCCAAGCTGCGCCGCCAGGAGGGTGACTGGTACGTCATTCACTCCTACGCCGGTTACGAAAACCGCGTCAAGGCCAACCTTGAGACCCGCATCCAGACCCTGGACATGGAAGATTACATCTTCGAGATCCAGGTGCCGATGGAAGAGGTCGTCGAGATCAAGAACGCGCAGCGCAAGGTCATCAACCGCGTTCGCATTCCCGGTTACGTGCTGGTCCGCATGGACCTGACCGACGCCTCCTGGGGCGCCGTCCGCCACACCCCCGGCGTTACCGGCTTCGTGGGCAACGCCCACAACCCGGTTCCGCTGCGCCTTGACGAGGTCTTCTCCATGCTCGCCCCGGTCTTCGAAGAAGAGCAGGCAGAGCAGGGCAAGCCGGTCAACAAGCAGAACCAGGCTCCCGTGGCCGTCGACTTCGAGGTCGGCGAGTCGGTCATCGTCAAGGAAGGTCCGTTCGAGACCTTGCCGGCAACGATCTCCGAGATCAAGCCCGAGTCCCAGACCCTGGTGGTTCTGGTCTCGATCTTCGAGCGCGAAACCCCGGTGACGCTCGCATTCAACCAGGTCACCAAGATCTAACTGATTCCAAAATTTCGCTCCCTGCCGCCTGCTTAGCGGTACGGAAGCGGCCGGCCGCCTCGCCATGGCGGCCACCAACCTGGGACGCGCTCCTGTGCCCCAGGAAGCTATTGAGAGAAGGACCCTACATTGGCTCCCAAGAAGAAGGTCACCGGCCTCATCAAGCTGCAGATCCAGGCAGGTGCCGCTAACCCGGCTCCGCCGATCGGTCCTGCACTTGGCCAGCACGGTGTCAACATCATGGAATTCTGCAAGGCGTACAACGCTGCAACGGAATCCCAGCGCGGAAACGTTATCCCGGTGGAAATCACGGTCTACGAAGACCGTTCCTTCACCTTCATCACCAAGACCCCGCCGGCTGCAGAGCTCATCAAGAAGGCTGCAGGCGTTGCCAAGGGTTCGGCTACGCCGCACACCGTCAAGGTTGCGAAGCTGACCCAGGCACAGGTTGAGGAAATCGCCACCACCAAGATGGAAGACCTCAACGCCAACGATGTCGCGGCTGCTGCCAAGATCATCGCCGGTACCGCCCGCTCCATGGGCATCACCGTAGAGGGCTAAAACCCCCGAGGGCCCATTGAGGCCTTCACCCGCCGGGCAACCGGCACCTGAACATTGAAATGTCGCAGGATCCTTGCCGGATCCACGACTGTGGCAGGGCCCAGCGCGGTCCGCAGACCACAACTGCACAAGGAGAAACAAGCAGCATGGCAAAGCGCAGCAAAGCATATGAGGCAGCCGTAGCCAAGATCGAGGCAGACAAGGTCTACGCCCCGTTCGAGGCCATCAGCCTGGCGAAGGAAATCAACCCGTCCAAGTTCGACGCAACGGTTGAGGTCGCTTTCCGCCTCGGCGTTGACCCCCGCAAGGCTGACCAGATGGTCCGCGGCACGGTCAACCTCCCCCACGGCACCGGCAAGACCGCCCGTGTCCTGGTTTTCGCAACCGGTGACAAGGCCGAGGCAGCAATCGCAGCCGGCGCCGACTTCGTTGGTTCCGATGACCTGATCGAAAAGATCGCAGGCGGCTGGACCGACTTCGACGCAGCCGTTGCCACCCCTGACCTCATGGGCAAGGTTGGCCGCCTCGGTAAGGTCCTCGGCCCGCGTAACCTCATGCCGAACCCGAAGACCGGCACGGTTACCCCGGATGTCACCAAGGCTGTCAACGACATCAAGGGTGGCAAGATCGACTTCCGCGTCGACAAGCACTCCAACCTTCACTTCATCATCGGCAAGGTGTCCTTCGACGCCACCAAGCTGGCTGAGAACTACGCAGCCGCACTGGAAGAGGTGCTTCGTTTGAAGCCGTCCGCTTCCAAGGGCCGCTACATCCAGAAGGCTACCGTTGCCACCACGTTCGGCCCGGGCATCACCGTTGACCCGAACGTCACCAAGGTTCTCACCGAAGCGTAAGCTTCGCAGAGCACTGCCCTGAAAAGGACCGTCCGGCTTTGCCGGGCGGTCCATTTTCGTTTGCTGGCCTGTTCGCAGGCAGGGGGCGGGCCGTAGGCTGTGGTTCGTGACGTCGTCGAACACTTCCGTGACTGCCGGGCTGAGCGTGGAGCGGATCCCTGTCCCGGCGGGTCCTGACACGGCGGATGCCGCCGACTTCCGTGCCTTTCATCAGCTGCAAAGAGCCCACGCGCTTGAACTGTGGGGCAACCTCGACCGCTGTGCCACGCTCGCCGAGGCCATCCAGTTCTGGCAGGGCAATGACTACGAAGAACGCCAGGTGCTCCTGGCCCGCCTGGACGGTGCCGTAGTTGGCAGCGGGACGCTGACCCTTCCGCTCAGTGAAAATACGACGACGGCGGGCGTGGACGTGCTGGTCGACGCCGGCTTCCGGCGGCGCGGCTTTGGTTCGCGGATCCTGGCCGTTGTGGAGGAGCAGGCGGTCAGGCGGGGGAGGGCTTCCTTCGATGCCTATTGCGGAGAACCGCTGGCTCCTGTGGAGGCCGGTGTTGAGTTGCTGCAGGCGAAATCCGGTTCGGGCGGCGTGCCTTTGGCCGCAGCGTCAACAAGCTTCGCGCTTCGCCACGGGTATTCGCTTGAACAGGTGGAAACGAACAGCACGTTGGCCTTTCCCGTTCCCGAGACGCTGCTCCGGGACCTGGAGGCGGACGCGCTGAGGAGTTCGGAGGGCTACAGTGTGGTCGCCTGGCAGGAACGCGGTCCAGACCACCTTGTAGAGTCCTTCGCCCGTCTCAAGAGCCTCATGAGCACTGAGGTTCCCATCGCCGGGTTGGGATGGGAAGGCGAGGAATGGGACGTCGCCCGGGTCCGTCAGGAGGAATCCACGTGGCGTGCGAGCGGCGTTGACACGGCAGTGTGCGTTGCCCGCCGGGATGACACGGGAGAGCTGGCTGCCTATACGGTCCTGACCCACCGGGAAGAGGCGCCGTCAGTGATCTACCAGGAAGACACCCTGGTGGCGCCCGGGCACCGTGGACATCGTCTGGGGATGCTCGTGAAAGTGGAGAACCTGCGCCGCGCGAAAGAGCTCTGGCCGGACGCCACGTCGGTGATGACATGGAACGCCGTGGAAAACCAGCATATGCTGGCCATAAATATCGCCCTTGGATTCAAGCCGTCCGGCTTTGAAGGCGAATGGCAGAAACGGCTGGGATGACTGTAGACGAGGCGGGGACCGTTCAGGTCGAGCAGCTGTGGGTGCCCGACACCCTGGATAGTCCCGAGGCCGCCGATTTCCTTGACGCCGTGGAAGTCGGGCGCCGGGTGCGCATGGAAACATGGGGGAGCGATGACCTCGCCTACACCCCCTTGGAAAAGCTGCTGGAATTTTCGGACCCCTATGAACGCCAGATCATCCTGGTGGCCAAGGTGGATGGCGTCATAGTGGGCGTGGTGGACATCGCCCTTCCGCTGGCCGACAACATGGACCTGGCCGAGTTCACCCTGGATATCTTGCCTGAGTTCCAAGGACAGGGAGTCGGAAGGCAACTGCTGGAGGCTGCCGAGCAGCTGGCCCGCGCGGAGGGCCGCACCATGGTCCTGGTGGATACAAACCATCCTGCAACGTCACTGACGGAGGTACCCGAGGATCAGATGATCCCCGGCAGCGGAGCAGGTTTTGTTCCCGTCAGCAGCCGTGAGACAGACTTCGCCAAGAAGGCCGGCTACACCCTCCAGCACATTGAACAGTTCAGTTCCTGCATCCTGCCGCTGGATTCCCAGCTCGTGGCAGACCTCCAGCTCGAGGCGGAGGAAGCCAACGGCGGACGGTACGTCCTCCACCACTGGACCGATCGCTGCCCGGAACCTTGGCTGGAAGCTGTTGCCGCGTTGGAGAACGCAGCCGGCGAAGTTGTCCGCGACGACGCCGAGGAAGACGCTCCCGAGGTTGAAGCAAGCGGCATGGTTTTCGACACCGCGGTTCTCAGGGAAACCGAAGACGCCGCCCTGGCGCAGGGACGACGCACGGTGGTCACCGCCGTCGAGCATGTGGACAGCGGCAAGCTGGTGGGCTTGACCACCATCAGTGTGCTCGCGCACCGCCAGGACGTGGTGTTCCAGGACGATACCTTGGTCCTCCAGGAGCATCGCGGCAACAAGCTGGGCTTGCTCATCAAGGTGGCCAACATGGAAAGGCTCAGCGAGCAATTTCCCGACGCCCGCGTGATCTACACCTGGAACGCACCGGAAAACCGGTACCTCCTGACAGTGAACAAGCAGCTGGGATTTACGACGGCGGGTGTCACCGGACTGTGGCAAAAGGAGCTTCCGGGGCGCGACAAAGGGCCAACGGTGTCTGAGTAGGCAGCCCCGATTTGGTTTGCTGAACGCTCTCCCGTAACCTTGAAGTACCAAAGACCGTCGGTTGATGGGAATCCACTCTTTCGAGCACAGCTCAATTCTGCAGCTACGCCCTTGAGAACCAAGTGAATTCCTTGACGAAGGACCCTGAACATAGGGCGGCCGGCGCAGGTGAACGAAGCAAGTCTCCACGGATACATCTGTGTTGAGCCAAGCCCCGTGCATCTGCGCGGGGCGTTTTTAGTTTTAGCTCTCGTGAGCGGGGACCCGGAAGACCGGCTTTATTCCCCGGAAGGAGGGTTATGACAACGCCTAGCAAGGTTTCCGCAGTTGCGGAGATCACCAACGATTTCAAGGAATCGAACGCGGCTGTCCTGACCGAATACCGCGGGCTCACTGTTGCACAGCTCAAGGAACTGCGTGTTGCGCTCGGCCAGGACACCAAGTTCTCGGTCGTCAAGAACACCCTGAGCGCCATTGCAGCCAAGGAAGCTGGAGTTGAAGCATTCAACGATCAGCTCGCCGGCCCTACTGCAATCGCCTTCATCAAGGGTGACGCTGTTGCTGCTGCCAAGAGCCTGACGGACTTTGCCAAGGCCAACAAGCAGCTGGTTATCAAGACCGGCGTCTTCGAAGGCAAGGCATTGGACGCAGCAGGAGTTGCCGCACTGGCAGCCCTCGAGTCCCGCGAACTGCAGCTCGCACGCGTTGCTGGTGTCCTCAAGGCTCCCGCATCTGCTGCTGCACGCATCATCGACGCTCTGCGCCTCAAGCTTGAAGAAGAGGGCGGCGCACCTGCACCGGCCGCTGATGAAGCCCCGGCTGAAGAGGTTGCAACCGAGGAAGCTCCGGCTGCTGAAGAAGCACCGGCCGCTGCCGAAGCTGCAACCGAAGAGAACTAAGTTCTCCCCCCAAACAAACTCCGGCGCACGGAGCGGTACGATCCGGACCTGCGCCAACTAATGGAAGGACGCCACCATGGCGAAGCTCAGCAACGAAGAGCTCATTGAAGCTTTCAAGGAACTGACCATCATCGAGCTCTCCGAGTTCGTCAAGCTCTTCGAAGAGACCTTCGAAGTTACGGCTGCTGCTGTTGCAGTTGCTGGCCCCGCTGCCGGCGGTGCCGCTGAAGCTGCTGAAGAGAAGACCGACTTCGACGTCATCCTCGAATCTGCTGGCGACAAGAAGATCGCAGTGATCAAGGAAGTCCGCGCCATCACCTCCCTCGGCCTCAAGGAAGCCAAGGACCTGGTTGACAGCGCACCGAAGGCTGTTCTCGAAGGCGCCAACAAGGAAGCTGCCGAGAAGGCAAAGGCTCAGCTCGAAGAAGCTGGCGCAACGGTTACCCTCAAGTAACTCGTCTTGCTTGTGGAAGCCCCGCCCGTTCCAATCAAAGG
>NZ_JBHVQI010000018.1:0-89481 GCF_042886835.1 Paenarthrobacter sp. NPDC057981 | reverse complement strand
GGCGATACGCACACGCACGAACTGACCACGGCAACTTCTTCTTCACCATGACACCCTCCAACTACAGGGCGTTGCACTGGCCACCTGAAACCGCCCCGCTTTTAGGCGCGTTATGTGTACAAAAACTCAACCGTTGAGGACTTTATGGGCGAGGAACTCTCCTACGTGACCGATTTCCTGCTGGTTGATGCCATGCCACATCCCCGTGTAGAGCACCTTGGTGAGGTCCACGTGCTTCCGGACCCAGCCCATCGTGTATTCGATCTTGTCAGGGGTGATCACAGGATCCTGCTGGTCACGGCCCCAGAACAGCGGCACAGAACCGTCCAGTTCGTCGTCGCGGAACGCGGCGTCAGCACCGGCGTCGACCACAAAGCCTGAAAGCCCGACGACGGCCGTGAAGTCCGCGGGACGGTAGCGCAGCATGGTGGTCGCCATGGCCATGCCCATGGAGAATCCGAGCAGCGTCACCGAGGAGTGGTTGGCCTTGACGGTGTCCAGCCAGTCCAGGGCATATTCGGCGGCGAGCTTGACCGCGTCCAGGGAGTAATCAATGGACGCGGTCAGCGGAAACCACGTGAATCCCGGACCCGTGGGCATCGGCGCGCGAAGGGCAGCCACCACGAAGCCATCCGGGAGGAGTCCTGCCAGGCTGAAGAGGTCCTCCTCATTGGAACCGTAGCCGTGCAGCAGGACCAGCAAAGGTTTGCCGGCGCGCTCGGCTTCGTTGTGGGACCACAGGACTACGGGTGCGGGAAAAACGGGGGCTTCAGTCATGCCTCCATTCTTGCAGTTACCCCCAAGTAACAACCTACGGTGGCGTAGGTCGGGCGTCAGGGGGCAGGATATGAGCGTGAGTGAGAACAATCATTTAGTGGAACCTGGCGAACCTGTTCAAACGCACCCTTGGAGCCGTTATGTGGCGCTGGGTGATTCGTTCACAGAAGGCATCGGCGATCCCGAACCTGCAAATCCTGGTGGCAACCGCGGCTGGGCAGACCGTGTAGCCGAAGAGCTGGGGCGTGGACACGAGGATTTTGCCTACGCCAACCTCGCCATCCGCGGGCGGCTTCTGCAGCAGATCGTCGATGAGCAAGTGGGGCCCTGCCTCGAGCTGCAACCGGACCTCATCTCCATCTCGGCCGGGGGCAATGACCTCATCCGTCCCGGCGGCGATCCCGACCTCCTGGCCGAAAAACTCGACATCGCTGTGGGCGAGCTGAGCTCCGGCGGCGCCACGGTGGTGCTGTTCAATGGACCCGACACGGCTTCCTCTGTATTGGGCCGAATCCGGGGAAAAGTCGCCATCTACAACGAAAATCTGCGGACAGTCGCAGCCCGCCACGACGCCATCATCGCAGACATGTGGTCCCTGCGGCAGTTGTCCGATTCACAAATGTGGGATGCCGACCGCCTGCACTTTTCACCCCTGGGCCATCACACGATCGCCATGATGGTCCTGGACGCACTGAACGTTCAACACACCCTGGAGCCGCTGATGCCCAAGCCCCTCCCTCCCCGGACGTGGCGTGAAGCGCGTTCCTCGGATCTCGTCTGGGCCCGTGAGTACTTTGTTCCGTGGGTCATCCGACGGTTGAGGCACCAGTCTTCCGGCGACGGCATCACGCCAAAGCGCCCGACGCCGGGACCCGTCTTCGGCGCCGGCGGCACCTTGATGCCGCGCAGCTAGCGTGGAAAAGACAGGTACGGCAGGCAGCGTGGCCACTAGTCCTTCCCCGCGGCTGCAGCAGATCCGTCAGCTGCGTCTCAGGCTCCAGCAGTTAAGGCCACCCCTGGCTTTCAGCCCGGAGGACGCCGTGCGAAACCTTCTTGCCGTCCAGGCGCAGGAATTTCCCTATGCCCGGTGGACTGTGGCGCAGCGGACACCGGGGAGCACTGCCGCCGGCGTTGAGCAGGATGTGGCGGACGGCACCATCCTGCGAACTCACATCCTCCGGCCCACGTGGCATTTTGTTCACCGGGACGATCTCGGCTGGCTGATGGGACTCTCCAGCGACCGGCTACATATGGGCAACCGAGGAATGTATCGCCGGACCGGGGTGGATGAAGAAACTGCGGCGCGCAGCGGCAGGATCCTCGCTGCAGCGGTTGCGGGGGGCGCCCATAAGACCCGCGAGGAGTTGGCAGAGGCACTGGACCAGGCAGGCTTGCCCAGCAAGGGTTTGGGATTCATCTACCACCTCATGCACGCGGAAATCAGCGGCATCCTGGTCAGCGGTGCTCCTGTGCGTTCGGCGGGCGGTGCCCTGAAGCAGACCTACGCCTTGTTCGAAGAACGCGTGACCGGTCGGTTTGACGGGCCGCTCACCGGCGCGGAGCGGGAGCAAGCATTGGGGCAGTTGGCCCTGCGGTACTTCAGCAGTCGGGGGCCTGCCACAGTGAAGGACTGCTCGGCCTGGTCCGGGTTGACCATGAAGGACGTGAAGGTGGGCCTGCATGTCGCCACGGACGTCTCACCCGGCGCTTTGGCGGCGGTGTCCGTTGACGACATGGCCTTTTACGTGCCTTCAGCTGATGCAGAGGCTCTTAGGTCACTCCCAGGACCCAACGGAACCGCACCGCCCCGTGTCGACCTCATCCAGTGCTATGACGAGTACGTGATGGGCTACTCGCAGTCACGCCACTACCTCGGCGGAGCCGCCCCGTTTCTTCCCGAGGACAACGGTCCCATGCACGTGGTTCTCCTCGACGGAAGATTGGCCGGGTGGTGGCGCCACAGCTTCACAGGTGGCACCTGCGAGCTGGACGTCCGGATGAACACGCCCGCCACGAAGGAAGAACAGACGGCGCTGGAAGCGGAGGCAGAACGCTATGGCGTCTTCCTGGGCATGGAGACGAAGCTGGTGTGAGGCGGCGGGGCTAAGCTGGGATTGAGACTTGGGAGGCCTGCACTGTGAACAATCTGTTCTTTTGGATCATCGTCTGCTCGTGGCTGATTCCCATGGGAATCCGCATGTACAACCGCTCCAGGGCACGCCGCCTGCAGAACGGGAATTTCCCGGGTCCGGACTATCGGCAGCAGGGCTACCCGCCACAGAACTACCCTCCCCAGAACCACCCGGGCTACCCAATGGAGCCGCCGGTCATCCGGCCCGCGGAAGAGGCACCGCCGGCCGCTCCGCCGTCGAACCCTTCCAACCCGGGCGGTTCATACCAGCAGAGCGGTTCATACCAGCCAGAGGCCCCGACACCTGCGTCCCTCCCCGACGGCAATTCCGGCCCGCAGGGCTACCGGGCGAAGAAACTGGCCGAACTGGATGCGAAGTTCACCAACGGGCGGATCGCCATGGAGGACTACATGAAGCAGCGCCAGGAGATCATGAACGGCTGACCTCCTGGCGCACTGGACCTGCCGCAACCGAAACCACGGTGGATGCTCAGGAGAAGAAAGCCCCGCGAAGCTGCTCGGACAGCTGGCCGATTTCGGTGAGGAAGCCGTCGTGGCCGATCGGTGCGTCGATGGTGTGGACAGCAACATCACCCGGAAGCGCAGCCGCGAGTTCGTTGGACTGGGCCGGGAAATACAGCCTGTCCGTATTCACGGCAGCCACGAAGAAGTCGGCGGTGGCGCGGGAAAGAGCCTCCTGCAGCGTGCCCCGCCCACGGGTGACGTCATGGGACATCAGGGCTTCCGTAATGGCGATGTAGCTGTTGGCATCGAAGCGGCGGACAAGCTTTGTGCCTTGGTGGTCAAGGTAGCTCTCCACTTGGTAGCGTCCGCGCTCCCCCAGCACCGCAGCGGCGAGCGGGCTCTCCTGGCGCTGGGCCTCCCTGCCGAAGCGCAAATCCAGTTCCAGCGCGGAACGGTAGGTGATGTGGGCGATCCTGCGCGCCAGGGCCAGTCCATGCTCCGGTGCCTGGCCGTCGTAGTAATCACCGTTGTTGAAGTGTGGATCCTGTCGGATGGCAAGGGTTTGGGCCTGGGCGAACGCGATCTGTTCGGCAGTGCTGTAAGCCCCGACCGAGATGACCGCACACCGGTTGACCCGTTCCGGGAAAGTGACGGCCCATTCAAGCGCCCTGGCCCCTCCCATGGACCCACCCAGGACAGCGTGCCAGGCGTCGATCCCCAGGAGGTCCGTGAGCCGGGCTTCGGCCACAGTGCTGTCCCGCAGCGTGATCAGCGGGAAGCGGGAACCCCACGGCCTCCCATCGGGCGCCTTCGAGGACGGGCCGGTGCTGCCGTAGCATCCGCCCACAATGTTGATGGAAACCACGAAGTACCGGTTGGTGTCGATGGTGGCACCAGGCCCGACGAGTTGCTCCCACCACCCTTCCTCCTCGGTGGCCCCGCGGGCAACGTGAGTGCTGCCGGTCAAAGCGTGCTGGATGAGCACAGCGTTTGAGCGATCCGCGTTGAGCTGGCCCCACGTCTCGTACGCCAGCACGACGTCGGGCAGATAGCCGCCGGCTTCCAGGGCCAGTGGTCCTACGCCCGCGTACTTGACTGTTCCGTCGGCTTCACCGGATTTGGGAAGGGCTGTAGCAGTGATGGTCATTCCTTTGATACCTAACCTCGCGCTTGCCTGTCGCCTTGCGTGCGAACAGGCCAGGTCCTCACCCGGGGCACCCCACCGCGGAAGGAGGGTTGCCGGCCAGCAAGCCGGGGCTATCTGCTGGCACTCATGACCTAATACGTAGAGTCTAGGAAAAACTCCACTGTTCTGGCGAAGAATGTGACATCAGTGTGACGTTGGGTGCCGTTTTGATTCACCAAACAGCACCCGGGACTGCCGTCCGGCGAATAATCGTCGATCCGGACGGCAGTGCCGATGTATCAGCCCGTCGTGGAGGACGCCGGCTCAGGCGCCCTTGGCCGCCCGGAAGCCAGCTTCGAGGTCGGCGATGATGTCGTCGACGTGCTCAATGCCAACGGACAGGCGGACCAAGCCCGGGTTGACGCCCGCCACGAGCTGCTGTTCCGGAGTCAGCTGGCTGTGCGTGGTCGACGCCGGGTGGATGACAAGGGAGCGGACGTCACCAATGTTGGCGACGTGGGAGTGCAGCTCCAGCCCGTCCACGAACCGTTTGCCGGCTTCGACGCCACCTTTGATGTTGAACGCGACGATTGCACCCGTGCCCTGGGGTCCGTACTTTTGTCCGCGTTCGTACCAAGGGCTGGACGGCAGACCAGCGTAGGCGACCGATTCGACGTCGTCGTGGGCTTCCAGCCACTGAGCAACTTTGGTGGCGTTGGACACATGGCGTTCCACGCGAAGGCTCAAGGTCTCCAGGCCTTGGGCGATGAGGAAGGCGTTGAATGGTGCGACGGCGGATCCGAGGTCGCGGAGCAACTGGACGCGGGCCTTGAGGATGTAGGAGAGGTTGGCGCCCAGAGCCCCGTCCTTGCCAAGGTCGCGGGCGTAGACCAGTCCGTTGTAGCTGGGGTCCGGCGTGTTGAAGCCTGGGAAGCGCTCCGGATCCTTACCGAAGTCGAAGTTGCCGGAATCCACGATCACCCCCGCAATGGCTGACCCATGTCCACCCAGGTACTTGGTTGCAGAGTGGACCACGATGTCCGCGCCCCACTCGATGGGACGGATCAGGTACGGGGTGGAGAGGGTGTTGTCGACAATCAGCGGTACGCCTGCTTCATGAGCCACCCCGGCAACGCCTTCGATGTCCAGAACGTCCTGGCGGGGGTTGGAGACAACCTCGCCGAAGAAGAGTTTGGTGTTCGCCTGCACGGCGTCGCGCCACTGCTCAAGGTTGTCCGGGTCCTCGACAAACGTCACCGAAATCCCGAACTTCTTCAAGGTGTGGGCAAACAGGTTGTAGGTGCCGCCGTAGAGGCTGGGGCTTGCCACGATGTGGTCCCCCGCTTCTGCGATGTTCAGGATCGCAAAGGTCTCTGCCGCCTGGCCCGAACTGAGCAGCAGCGCACCCAGGCCGCCTTCAAGGCTGGCGATCCGCTGTTCCACCGCGTCCTGCGTGGGGTTGCCGATCCGGGTGTAAATCGGCGCGAGCTCAGCCAGGGCGAAGCGGTTGGCGGCGCTCTCAGCACTCGGGAAGACGAAGGACGTGGTCTGGTAGATCGGCAGCGAACGCGCCCCCGTGGCGGCATCCGGCTCCTGGCCTGCGTGGATTTGGCGGGTTTCGAAAGACCATCCTTGGGACATGGAGTTCTCCTCTTCGTGACGCATGTGATCGGCGGACTATCAGTGGGAAGCAAACTGCGGCCAGTCTAGGAAGTGTCCGGGCGGTTGGACAGCTTTATGACGCCACCTGAATTTTTGGGGTCTTTTGCGGAGATTCATGACGCCCTCGACAAGATCCCATCTTGGTTAGGCTTGACTTAGCTGAGACACCGATCACAAAGTGCCAAGATGAAGCCATGCGCATGGATCACGTCTCTTACGCCTGTGAACAAGATGGCCTTTTGGCCACTACCGAACGAATTTCCGCGGCACTGGGAGTGGACGCGGTCCGGGGTGGAGTGCACCCCCGCTTCGGCACCCGGAACATGATCATTCCCCTGGCGGACAACAAGTACTTGGAAGTTGTGGAGGTCCTTGACCACCCCGCTTCCGACAAAGCACCCTTTGGCCAAGCAGTCCGTGCGCGTTCAGCAGCCGGCGGCGGCTGGATGGGCTGGTGCGTGGCCGTTGACGACCTCGCACCTTTTGAGGAACGCCTCGGCCGGGCCGCAGTCCCCGGCAACCGCAAGTTCCCCGACGGCCGCGAACTTGTCTGGCAGCAGATCGGCATCCTCGGCTTGATCGCCGACCCCCAGGTGCCCTACCTGCTCAAGTGGGAAGGCGACCCGTCCCTGCACCCGTCCAAGGTGTACGAGAGCGACGTCAAGATGTCCAGCCTCACCATTGCCGGCTCGGCAGAACGCGTCACTGAATGGCTGGGTGAGCCGGTAGAGAAGCCGCTTGAGGACGTTGCAGTCCAGTGGATGGCTCCCCACGGCACGCCGGGAATCATGGCAGTCACGTTCGAAACCTCCTCCGGAGCAGTCACTATCTGACGGTTCCCTTGATCCGGGGTGATCCCGGCTTCGGACATCGTTGTCCGCACAAAGCTTCGGCCGCCATCAGCGGGTGCCAATGACGTCACCCACCGATGGCGGCCGAATATTTTTAAGCACCCACTCAGCCAAGCCCAACGGCCTTGCCAAACAAGCTGAATCCGACGAAGGCCACAATGTCCAGCAGGGCGTGCGCGATGACCAGCGGCATCACCCGCTTGGTCTTGGTATAGAGCCAGGCGAAGACCAGCCCCATGACCACGTTGCCCACGAATGGCCCGAAGCCTTGGTAGAGGTGGTAGCTCCCCCGCAATACAGCACTGACCAAAATCGCGATCGGAGTGCTCCAGCCGAATTTGCCGAAGCGGTCCATGAGGTAGCCCACCACTATCACTTCCTCCACGATCGCGTGACGTATCGCGGAGAGAATCAGGACAGGAACTGTCCACCAATAGGCGTCCAAGCCGCTGGGCACAATGGCCGTGGTGATCCCCAGTGCCCGTCCGGCGGCGTACAGGCCCAGGGAAGGAATACCGATCAGGGCCGCAAGCCCCAGCCCTTGGAGCAGGTCCTTGCCGGGCCGGGCCAGGTTGAAACCCAGCCGGGTGAAGGCCGAACCACCCTCGCCGTCACGGTTCGCATGGATATGAAGCGAGAGGAAATAGAACACCAATGCCACTGGCACCAGGGCGAAGAAGATGTCCAGGAGCTGGTACGTGAGATCGAAATACTCCCGCGTGCTCTGCGATCGGTTCAACGTCGAGGTGGCTTCAGATAGCGGCGCACGGCTCAACTTGTCCAGTAGTTGAACCACCGAGTAGACGGCCGACTGGCCCAGTGACAGGCCCAGCACGATGAGCACTTCGGCACGCAGGCGCCGACGGGAAGCAAGGAACATGTACCCACCCTATGCTTGGTGGGATGGGTGCCCCAGAGAGAATATTCATGATCCGGCACGGACAGTCCGCCGCGAACGCAGATACGTCCATTTACAACCGTGTGCCGGACTACCGGATTCCGTTGACGGAGCAGGGCGTGGAGCAGGCCAGGATCGCCGGGGAGGACCTGCGGCGGAAGCTCGACGGCCAGCAGGTCTGCGTGTACGTCTCCCCCTACCTGCGCGCCTACCAGACCCTTGAAGCCCTCAACCTGGGGCCCTTGATCGAGCGGGTCATCGAAGAACCGAGGCTCCGCGAACAGGACTGGGCCAACTTCCAGATCGCCGGAGACATCGAGGATCAGAAGGAGTTGCGGAACCTGTACGGCCATTTCTTCTACCGGTTCCGTGAGGGCGAGTCAGGCTCCGACGTCTACGACCGGGTGTCCTCGTTCATGGAGACGCTGTACCGGCACTGGCAAAAGTCCACGTATGCCCCCAACACGCTGCTGGTGACGCACGGGCTGACGATGCGCCTGTTCTGCATGCGCTGGTTCCACTGGACGGTGGAGTACTTCGAGTCTCTAAACAACCCTGACAACGCGGAGTTGCGCACGTTGATCAAGAACGACGACGGCCAGTACAGCCTGGATCTGCCGTTCAGCCAGTGGGTGCCAAGGGATATTGACGATTCGGTCCTTCACGCGCCGAGGATGCGCTTCTAGCCCCCGCCGTCAGCTTGCGGGCGCGACGATAACCTCGGTCCCCTTGGCTTCAAACGCGGCCTTGTCGTCCGGGCTGATCCCGGAATCCGTGATGAGGTGCCTGAAATCGTATCCGGCCATGGCAGCAAAGGACCGCCGACGCACCTTGGAGGAGTCGGCCACCACGTAGGATTCAGTGGCCCTGCGCGCCATGACGGTGTTCACCATGGCTTCGCCTTCGTCAGTGATGGTGGGGCCGAGGTCCGGATCCACGCCGTTGACACCGATGAAGGCGATGTCCAAAGCAACCTTCTGCATGATGACGTCTGTGTAAGGTCCCACGAGTTCGTAGGACCGGGGATTCAGGATGCCGCCGGTGACCATGATCTTGATGTTGGGGCGGACAGCCAGTTGGGAGGCGATATTGATCGCGTTGGTCACCACGGTCAGCGTGGGCCTGTTGGACGGGGCGTTGAGATCTTCACGGGTGGACAACAGCTGGGCGAGAGCCGTGTTGGTGGTCCCTCCGCTCAGCCCGATGACCGCACCGGGACGGATGAGCGCCGACGCCGCCACAGCGATGTCCTGCTTGGCCTCCGCGTGGTCGTCCCGGTTGTACCGCCCGGGAAGATCGTAGGCCACCGATCCTGTCGTGGCGCCGCCCCGGGTCCGGCTGAGCAACCGCTGCTTGGCCAGGCTGTCCAGGTCCCTGCGCGCCGTGGCAGGTGACACACCCAAGCGCGTCACGATGTCCTCTACTTCCACATGGCCGGACTCAGCCAGGAGATCGAGGATGGCGGTCAGCCGATCGGTGCGGGTCATGACTAGCCTTTCGCGGTTTCGACGCTATTTCGCTTTGGCGAACAGCGTCAGCATACGTGCCGACTCCAACACCAGGGCCTCCCGGCCGGCCTTGATGTACTTCCGGGAATCCACCACTTCAGGGTTGGCATCGAGGTACTCACGGACGGCGCGGGTAAAGAACCCGTTCAAATGTGTGGATACGTTGATCTTAGTCATACCAGCGCCGATAGCAGCTACGAGCATGTCGTCTGTGACACCGGAGGAGCCATGGAGGACCAGCGGTTTACCGACGGCGGATTTCAGCCGGGCGATCAGATGCAGGTCCAATGCGGCGCTGCGTTCGGTCATGGCGTGGGAGGAACCAACAGCCACCGCGAGTGCGTCCACTCCCGTGGCTTCCACGAATGCCTTCGCTTCAGCCGGGTCGGTGCGGACTCCCGGTGCATGGGCTCCGTCCTTGCCACCAACCTTCCCCAGTTCGGCTTCGACGTAGACGCCGCGTTCGTGGGCGTAGGCGGCCACGCGTCGGGTGACCTCAACGTTCCAGTCATACGGCAGGTGCGCGCCGTCGTACATCACCGAACCAAACCCCAGATCGACAGCGGCGAGCGCAAGGTCTTCGGACTCTGCGTGATCCAGGTGCAGTGCAACAGGAACCGAGGCCGCCCGCGCAATGGCCAGTGCCGCCGACGCAATCGGTTCCAGGCCGCCGTGGTACTTCGCGCAGTTCTCGGAAACCTGCAGGATCAGTGGAACGCCCGCGGCCTCAGCCCCGGCTACCAGGCCCTCAGCAGTTTCGATGTGGATGACGTTGAACGCGCCTTGGCCGATGCCCGCGGCGGCGGCCTTGTCCATGAGTTCCCGCGTATTGACCAGGGTCACCGGGTCTCCTTCCATGTAACGATCAGTTGGTCCTGGAGCTCCTGGTACCGCGGCGAAATCTCGCCCGCGGCCGGCATCAGCACCGCAGCAGCGGACCAGGCGGTGGCCCTCCTTAGAATTTCCCGGGGTTCGGTGATGCCTTCGGCGAGTGCGACGGCGGCAGCCGCCACACCGGCGTCGCCCGCCCCTGTGGGGTTGCCGGTGAGAGCCTCCGGCAAGCGCGCACTCCAGTAGCCGCCCGGGGCGGCGTGGTCGAAGGCGAGCATGCCGTCAGCTCCGGCGCTGACCAGCACCGTGCGGGCACCCATGTCGATCAAGGAGAGCGCCGCTGCTTCAAGGCTGGGCTCCCCCGTTGCCTCGGCCAGTTCATGATGGTTCGGCTTGAGGATGTCGGCGCCTGCTTTGGCTGCAGCGACGATCCCGGGGCCGGAAGTATCGATGATGGCGGGGACACCGGCGTCGTGGGCCATGCGCACGAGCTCCGGGTAGAAATCCGCCGGTGCGCCTTGCGGCAGGCTCCCTGAGCCCACCACAACGGAAGCGGGCAGGTTGGGGTTTCCGGTGACGGCCTCACTCACGGCGGTCCTGAGCGAACGCCATTCGTCGGGGAGCAGCGCCTGGCCCTCCTCGTTGAAAATAGAGGTTTCCCCGCCCGCTGTGTCCACCAGGGCGATGCTGCGGCGCGTCTCCGCCGCAACGCCCACCAGGATATGCGGCACACCGCTGGTCCAGAGCTCTGCGGCCAGCGTCTGGCCGGCGGCACCTCCCGTCGGTGCAATGGCGAGGACGGGGTATCCGAGTTGGTGGGTGACCCGCGCAACGTTGATCCCTTTGCCCCCTGCGCGGCTGATCGGGGTGGGAACACGGTGGCTCGCACCCTCAGTGATGCCTCGGACCGTGTAGGTCATGTCGATGGCCGGGTTGGGCGTCACAGTGATGATGCGGTTGAGTTTGGCCCGGTTCATCGTCCGGCTCCCAACAGCATCCGGGCGTTCAGCGCGGCACCTAGGAGGCCGGCATCCTGGCCCAGCTGGGCGCGGATCAGCCGGGGGCGGCGTTGGAAGTCAAGGATCTGCTCGACCCTTGCCCGCAGCGGCTCCAGGAGTTTGTCGCCGGACTCTGCGAGTCCGCCGCCGATGACCACTGCTTCGGTGCCGATGATGTTGACGCACTGGCAGATAGTGAAGGCGAGCGCATCGACGGCTTCAGCCCAGATACGTTGCGCTGCCGTGTCCCCGGAACCGGCGCGGGCCAGGACATCGCGGGCACCCTGTACGGGGTTGCCTGTTGCCCGCTGGTAGCGCTTGGCTATGGCCCCGGCCGAACCGACAGCTTCCAGGATGGTGGCAGCGGTGGTGCCGGGAACGGCGTCGGGGTCCGGAACCTGGGCATGGCCCAGTTCGCCGGCGAAACCACCCGCCGTCACGGCCTTGCCGCCTGAGAAGACCGCGGCCGCGATTCCGGTGCCCACCACCATGACCACCACTTCGCTGAACTCTTTCGAGCCACCCAGTGCGTGCTCAACGGCAGCGGCGGAGCGGACATCGTGGTCGAAGGCCACCGGAATGCCCAGACGCTTTTCGGCTTCCGCCGTGAAGGGAAAGTTCCGCCATCCGAGGTTGGCGGAGTAAACGCCCACCCCTGCCACCGAGTCGACTATGCCGGGGACGATGATGCCGGCGGCTTTGGCAGGGGTGTCCGGGAATTCGGCGGCCAGCTCGAGGGCAAGTTCGGCCAGCCGGTCAACGACGGCGTCGCCGGGCCGCGCCGGGTCCAGGGGCGTGGGAACCCGGCGCATGCCCAGGACAACTCCTTTGGCATCCACCAGGCCCGCTTTGATGTCCGTCCCACCAACGTCGAAGGACAGGACCGGTGATTCTGCGGCTCCGAGAACCATTGCGGGGGCCTAGGCGGAGGCGTCGAGAATGACCGAACGGGTCAGGTTGCGTGGCAGGTCCGGATTCAAACCGCGGACCCGTGCACGCTCAAGCGTCACTTTATGGACCCGGGCCAGTTCGGCCAGGGGGTGCTTGTCCGTCTGGATGTACAGGGCTCCGGTGGCCGCCATGTCCTGGTCAAGGCCCTCGGGCTGGGTGCCGAACAACCACGTGACCCGTCCCGGGGCAGCAATGGAAATCGGTCCGTGGCGGTACTCCATGGCGGGGTATGACTCGGTCCAACCTTGGACAGCTTCACGCATCTTCAACCCGGCTTCATGGGCCAGACCAACGGTCCACCCTGTTCCGAGGAAGGTGAACTGCTCGGCATCCAGGAGTTCCTGGGACACCGGGGCGCTCACGGCTTCACGGGCGTCCTCGATGGCCTGGCGCACATCGATGCCGAGGCTGGCCAGCAGGTAGACCAGCGCCGTGGTGGCGAAACGGGTCTGCACAACGGAGCGCTCATCTGCATATTGGAGACCGATCACCGTGTCTGCAAGTTCGATGATGGGCGAGGTTGTATCGCCGATGATGGCAATCGTGGGAACAATGCCCTTCAACCCGGCCAGGATCTCAAGCACCTCTGTGGTGGTGCCTGAGCGGGTGATGGCCACAACGGCGTCGTACTGGCGGTCGGCGCTGTTGCTGTTGAGGAAAGCCTCGGAGGCTGCGAAGGCGTCGGTGACGCCCTTGCCGGCGGACTCGCGGGCGGCAGCGTAACTCTGGGCCATGAACCAGGACGTGCCACAGCCGATGACCGCGATGCGCTTTCCATCGGCGGGAAGCAGCTGCTCGGCGTTCGCCTGCTCCACGGCGCGCTGCCAAACCGCCGGCTGGGAGAGCAGCTCTTCCTCCATGAAGGCGCCCAGTGTGTTCTCGCTCATCGTGTGTTTCGCTCCCGCTCATGTAATGACGTTTTTTGATCTATAGAAACACTAAACGATCATTTTCGATCTCACAAGGATCATCTACTGGAGAAGATCGCGCATTGGCGCCGTCGTGAGTGAAGCGCAACGATCACGCCGCTTTGGTGTTCCGCTATGTGCTTTTAAGTTAACTCTCTGTTAACTCTTGTCATCTTCTTGTTCGTGCAGCAGTCTTGAACAAGTCCGCAAGAAAGTGATTATTACTCCATCAGAATAATCAATAAGGAGCATCATGCCCCGCTCTACATCCCCTGGACGCCTTGCCTCGCTGAGCTTGGCATGCGTCGTCGCTTCGTCCTCGCTGGGACTGCTGGCCATCGAGCCCGCCGACGCAGTCCCGTTGTCCCTGCCCACAGATGTCGTCACCGCCGGCGACACCGCCACTCTCACCTCCGGCGCCCTCCGCGTAGATGTCGCCACTACGTTCCCCCAAGTTCTTGGCTACACCGACACCGCTTCCTCATCCCGCCTCGACGGCACCACGGCCCGGTTGAACACCGTAACCCTCAACGGAGTGGAGTACGGCGTCACGGGATCGTCCACTGCCAACGGAAAGGACGCACGCGACTACGTCCTCACCGTGCCCGACTTCGGCAACACCGTGATCAAGGCCCGGCTCTCCGTCACAAAGAGTGTGGTCTCCTTCAACGTCACAGAGATCAAGGACTCCGCAGAACACCTCATCAAGACCTTGCAACTCCCCCGCCTGAACCTGGTCACTGTTGGCTCCACACAGCCAGGCGCCCAAGTCTCCACGGCCAATCTGTCAGTCGACCGCAGCGTCAGCGGGGACGAATTCACGCCGATAACCGCCGCGACGCCCCTGGATACTGCACCCAAGAGCTCCGCGTACGCGCTGGCCAACACCGCCGCACTGGGTGCCGCCGTCGAATCCAACGCCCTTTACGACACCTCCTCCGGCCCAGGCGCAAAGGACAGGGGCCGCTTCTGGCGCCAAGCCGTCAGCGATGGCGCCGGCGGGGTGGCCATGGGCATTGCCAGCGGCCAGTGGCTGTACCGCGCCGATGGTTCCACCACCACGGAGGAACTTCCGTGGACCAGGGTTGCCATCACCGCAGACGCGAATGCCGATGGCGGCGTGGACTGGCAGGACGCAGCGATAGCCATGAGATCCATCCAGGTGTCCGCCAACAAGGGCGAACAGACCCCGGACAACGTCATCACCCACATCCCCTTCAACTTCGCATCCCAGGCAACCCACCCGTTTCTCCGCACGCTCGATGACGTCAAGCGCATCTCCCTCGCAACGGATGGGTTGGGCCAGGTGGCCATGCTCAAGGGCTACACCAGCGAAGGCCACGACTCTGCCAACACCGATTACGGGAACAACTTCAACACCCGTGCAGGCGGGCTGGAGGACCTCAACACTTTGGTGAAGGAGGGCAAGGACTGGAACGCCAGTTTCGGAGTCCACATCAACGCCACGGAGATCTATCCCGAAGCAAAATCCTTCAGCGAAGACCTGCTGCGGGCCGACAAGGGTCTCGGCTGGAACTGGCTGGACCAGTCGTACTACATCAACCAGCGCCAAGACATTAACTCCGGCAAGCTCGCCCAGCGCATCAAAGAACTCCGCGAGGCCACGGACAAGAACCTGGACTTCGTGTACGTGGACGTCTACTACGAATTCGGCTGGCTTGCCGAGCGGCTGCAGCAGGAACTGGTCAAGAACGGCTTCCGCGTGGGATCGGAGTGGGCCGACCACCTGTCCCGCAACAACACGTGGTCGCATTGGGCCAACGACGAAAAATACGGTGGCTCCACCAACAAGGGCGTCAATTCCCAAATCCTGCGCTTCATCAACAACACCCAATCAGACGTGTGGAACCCGGACCCCAAGCTCGGCGTGAGCCACATTGTGGAGTTCGAAGGCTGGACCGGCCAAAACGACTTCAACGCCTTCAATGAGAATGTCTGGACAGCCAACCTCCCGGCGAAGTTCCTGCAGCACCACCAGATCACCAAGTGGACACCCGACCGGATCGACCTTGCCGATGGCGTATCGGTGACGGGCAACACCGCCGAAGAACGCAACATTACTGTCGCCGGAACCTCCGTGCTGCAAGGCGGAAGGTACCTGCTGCCGTGGTCGTCAAAGGAAGACGGCAAGGCCGACAAGCTCTACCACTACAACCCCGCCGGTGGAGCCAGCACCTGGACGCTCACCCAGGAGTTTGCCAAGTCACGCTCGCTTGAAGTGTTCAAGCTGACCGACAACGGGCGCGTCAAGGTCGCTGACGTGCCGGTCGTCGACGGCCAGGTAACTGTCATCGCCGACCCGAAGCAGCCCTATGTTCTCACCACAAAGGACAACCCGCTTCCCAAGAAGGCAGGCTTCGGCGAAGGCACGCCCTTCAACGATCCCGGGTTCAACGGCAGCGACCTCTCCCCCTGGAACTCCACGGGCAACGTCACCCAGGTGCGCGACGACAAGGGGCGCCGCTTCGCCGAAATGGGGGCAACGCCGTCGTCGATCAGCCAGGAAGTAAAACTCGACGCCGGCACCCAATCGGTCAGCGCGTGGCTTGAAATCCAACCCGGCAAGGTCCGGCCCACTACCCTGTCCGTCGACATCAACGGCAAGACCGAAAGCATCACCGTCGATTCGTCCAACGCAGAAAACTACGTGGCCGGCGACGAGAAGCACGGGACGGCCTTCCAGCGCGTGCGGGTGTTGGTGGACGTGCCACGGAACAACACCAAAGCCACCGTTTCGGTCACAGCAGCCGACGGCGATGCCACCGTACGCGCGGACGACTTCAGGGCGGTGAAGACCACCCGCGTTCCCACCACTGGCGTGCTCAGCGAAGACTTCGAGAACGTCGACCAAGGCTGGGGACCCTTCGTCAAGGGCAACGCCGGCGGCTCCACGGACCCCCGGACCCACATCACCGAGCGCAACGAGCCTTTCACGCAGAAGGGCTGGGACACCAATGTGATCGACGAAGTCCTGGACGGCAGGTGGTCTCTGATCGCCCACGACGAAAACACCGCCCCTGACGGCGGACCGGGCATGGTGTACCGCACCACCGAAGCCACGGTGCCCTTCCTGGCAGGACACAAATACAAGGTGTCCTTCGACTACCAGAACTCGAAAGCCGGGCAATACGCCTGGGTTTCCGGTTACGACTCCCAGGCAGGCCCCGCTGTGACGGGCAGCCAGCCGACTGATGCAAAAACCACCACCGCCCGGTTCGAGCAGATCCTCGATACCGGATTCTGCGGAGACTACTTCGTGGGGCTGCAGCGCACGGGCAGCGCAAACGGCTCCGACTTCACCCTGGACAACTTCCTGGTGGAGGACCTCGGCGCCTCCGACGCCGTCCCGGCGTGTGGGCAACTCTCCGCCGAACTTCAAGGCGACGTGGTCCAGCAGGGCAAGGCGCAGGACTTGGTCACCACGTTTGTCTCCGACGAACCGGCGGCCATCAAGGATGTGTCCGTGGAACTCGCCCTCCCCGAAGGCTGGACGGCGACGCCGGCCACACCTGCCACTTCCGGCACCCTGACCGCCGGTGGAAGTCTCGCCACCACCTGGAAAGTCACTGCACCCGCTTCGGCGGACGGCGATTACCCCCTCACGGCGACGGCAAAGTACACCACCACCACGGACCCCACGGGCAGCCGCACCATCAGCGCCGCCACCACTGTCCGGACGCTCCCCAAACCGCCGCAGACAACGGTCTACGCGAGCGACCACCCCTGGGTAAGCGCAACGAATGGCTGGGGACCGGTTGAAAAGGACCAGTCCAACGGCGGAACCGGGGCAGGCGACGGCACCCCGCTGACGGTCAACGGCACCGTCTACGCCAAGGGCCTCGGCGCCCATGCCAACAGCACCATCCGCTACTTCCTGGGAGGCCGCTGCACCGCTTTCAACGCCACCGTTGGAATCGACGACGCCCAGCCGACGCGGGGCAGCGTGAAGTTCTCCGTGGTGGCTGACGGCACCACCAAGCTCACAACCCCGGTGCTGGGAGCCACCAGCGCTCCCCTGCCGCTCACCGTTGATGTCACCGGAGCCCAGTACGTGGAGCTCGTAGCTGACGACGCAGGCGACTCCAACGGAAACGACCACGCAGACTGGGCCGACGCGAAATTCACCTGCTCATAAAGCAACGCGGGGTCACTTATGGCCCATCCCACGAGGGATTTCCGGCCATAAGTGACCCCGCGTTGCGTTAACTAGACCGCGCGTACGCCCGCCCGCCAGACGGAATGCGTCATCGGGATCCCGGGGCGGTACGCCAGGTGGGTTGCCGACGGCGCCTTGAGCATGTGAAGGTCGGCACGATGTCCGACGGCGAGCGAACCCACCGCCCGTTCGCCGTCGACGTCGTTCCCGGACTCACGGCCCAACGCCAGGGCGCCGCCGTAGGTCGCCGCCCGAACGGCTTCGTGCACGCTCAGATGCATCTGGAGCACGGCCGTGGTCACGCAAAACGCCATGGAGCTGGTGTATGAAGTGCCCGGATTGCAGTTGGCTGCCAGCGCGACCTGGACGCCTGCGTCGATCAGTTCCCGGCCGGGCGCCAGGGGCTGGCGGGTGGAGAGGTCGCAGGCAGGCAGGCACGTAGCCACCGTGCCGCGCACACCCGCGCCAGTGGCGGGATCCCAACCGGCCCACGTTTCGGCGAGCGCCGCGACGTCTTTGTCCGAAAGGTAGTTCACGTGATCCACGCTTGCAGCGGCGAACTCCAGGGCCAGAGCCACACCCGGACCTTCGCCCAACTGGTTCCCGTGAACCCTCAGACCCAATCCGGCGTCACGGGCTGCCGTCAGGACACGGCGTGACTGGTCCTCGGTGAACGCACCCCGTTCACAGAAAACATCTGCCCAGCGGACGTGCGGGAGGACGGCATCGAGCATGGCGCCGCACACCAGGTCTGTGTACTCTTCCGGATCGGAGCCTGCGGGGACCAGGTGCGCGCCGAGGTAGGTGACCTCGTCCACTTCGGCTGAGGCAATGCGGGCGCTGCGGGCTTCGTTCTCCACATCCAGCCCATAGCCGGTCTTGCTCTCGAGGTAGGTAGTTCCCTGCGAAACAGCTTCAGCCACCCGGTCCCGAACGAGTCGGGTCAGCTCGTCGTCGCTGACGCTCCTGGTCGCCCCGGTGGTGACGGCTATGCCACCGGCACTGTAGCTCTGCCCGGCCATCCGGGCCTCAAACTCGGCGGTGCGGTCCCCGGCAAACACGAGGTGGGAATGCGAATCAACCCAGCCAGGCAGGACGGCGCGGCCTTCGGCGTCGATCCGGTTGTCTGCTGCCGGCGCCTCTGCAGTCGACCCGATCCAGGAGATACGCTCGCCCTCAAGGACAATCGCCGCATCCTTGAGGACCCGGTGCTCCAGGTCCTGGGTCATCAGCTCGCCGATGTTGGTGATGAGTGTGCTGGGTGGTGTGATTCCGCTCATAAGGCTATTGTTCAGCGCCGGATGGACCAGCGGGTGGCCGCCAGCTGCTCCGCTGTCCGGGATTCCGGACTCTCGGCGTCGACGGTCCCTAGAATGAGGGCCGCAGCCAACTCCGCAATGGCCGAGGACGTCTGGAAGCCGTAGCCACCTTGACCGGCCAGCCAGAAGAAGCCGGGTGCTTCGGCATCAAATCCCACCACGGGGATCCCGTCCGCTGCTTCGGTCCGCAGTCCGGTCCAGGCCCGGTCCACGGAGCGGATGCCCAGCGTGGTGAGGTGGTTGAGGTTGCCGATCAGTGTGTCGATGTCCCCCAGGTGGGGCTTGGCGTCCTCGGGCCCGCTGGGCACATGTTCCGACGGCGAGATCAGGACCTGGTTGCCTTCGGGCCGGAAATAGAAGGAATCATCGGCGGCGCACACCATGGGGGTTTGCAGCGGGAGCGGGTTGGCGACGTTGACGATCGCCGCCGTGCGGCGGTAGGGCTGGAGCCCAAGCTTTTCCACGCCGCTGATGACGGCCAGTTCGTCCGCCCACGCACCTGCAGCATTGACCACGACGCCGGACTGGAAGCCTTCGGTGCCTGCCCCCACCTGCCAGCCGCTTCCCAAGCGCTGGGCAGAGTGCACCTTCGCACCGGTGATGATGTCCACGCCCGCAACTGCGGCGCTCTGACGATGGTCCTCCAGCAAGAGCGGTGCGTTGCAGCCAAAGGAACCGTTATCAAGACCTGCTGCCGTGAAGGAACCGGGGTTGAGGGCGGGGCAGAGCTCCATGGCTTCTGCGTGGCTGATGAGGTGCATGTTTCCGCTGGCTTCGGCCCGGACAGTTTCCTCATCGCCCACCAGCATGAAGCCGCGCGGAGTGAGAATCGGCTCTGATGCCTGGGCGTCGCGGGCAGCAAGCAATTCCAGCGTCCGCACGGTGAGCTCCTGCACCACGGGTGGCCCATAGCTGGGGATCAGCTGCCGGGCCGACCTCGAGGAGGTGTGGAAAGCCAACGACTGCTCGGCCTCGACCAAGGCCACGGTACATTTGCCGGCCAACGCCGCCGCCAAAGACAGCCCTGCTATGCCGCCGCCAACGATTACTACGTCATAATTCGAAGCCATGGGTCCATCCTTCCAGACGCTCTCTCACCAAACAGCCCCTTCCCTGTGTCGCTCGCTCACATCCCAACCGTTAAACCCAAACGCTCGCTCACTCTCCCCAGGAAAGTGAGCGAGCGTCAGGCTCAAGCACGCGGGACGTGAGCGAGCGTTGGCCTTAGGCGACCGCGGCGCGACTCTTGACGAACGCCTGGACGCACGCTTCGACGTCGTCCGTGCTGTGGGCGGCCGAGAGCTGGACGCGGATGCGCGCGGCACCCTTGGGCACCACGGGGTAGCTGAACGCCGTGACGAAGACGCCATGGGAGAGCATCTCGTCGGCAACCTTCGCCGCAACAACTGCGTCACCAAACATCACCGGGATGATGGCGTGTTCGCCGTCGAGCAGTTCGAAGCCTTCTTCGCTCATGCGGCGACGGAACAGCGCAGCGTTCTCGAACAGGCGGGTGCGCAGTTCACCGGATCCCTGCACGAGCTCCAGTGCCTTGATGGTGGCTGCGACGATCGCCGGAGCCAGCGAGTTGGAGAACAAATACGGACGGGCCTTCTGGCGCAGCATCGCGACGATCTCGCCGCGGCCGGAAACATAGCCACCGGAAGCGCCGCCCAACGCCTTGCCAAAGGTACCGGTGTAGATGTCCACTCGCTCAGAGACTCCGGCGTGCTCGGGCGTTCCGGCACCGGTGGGGCCCATAAAGCCGACGGCGTGGGAGTCGTCCACCATCACCAAAGCATCGTGCTTCTCGGCGAGGTCGCAGATCGCCTCCAGGGGTGCGAGGTAGCCATCCATGGAGAAGACGCCGTCGGTGACGATGATCTTCCGGCGAGAACCGGAGGCCTCAACAAGCTTGGCTTCGAGGTCAGCCATGTCCTGGTTGGCGTAGCGGAAACGCTTGGCCTTGCTCAGACGGATGCCGTCGATGATCGAGGCGTGGTTGAGGGAGTCGGAAATGATGGCGTCGTCCGGGCCGAAAAGGGACTCGAAGACTCCGCCGTTGGCGTCGAAGCAGCTGGAGAACAGGATGGTGTCCTCGGTACCAAGGAAGGCCGAAACACGGGCTTCCAGCTCGAGGTGCAGGTCCTGGGTGCCGCAGATGAAGCGGACAGAGGCCATGCCGAAGCCGCGCTCGTCCATGGCGGACTTCGCGGCGGCGATGATCTGCGGGTGGTCGGCGAGGCCAAGGTAGTTGTTGGCGCAGAAGTTCAGGACCTGGTTGGCCGGCTGCCCGAGCTGGCCTGCGGCGATGTGGCTTGCCTGCGGGGAATCAATGTGGCGTTCGGTCTTGAAGAGCCCGGCACCGCGGATCTCCTCGAGTTCGCCTTGGAGTTGGTCTTTGATGGCTGAGTACATTGAATTGCTCCTGGGGTTCCTAGAGTTCAGTCCAGTCAAGGACCACTTTGCCGCCCACGCCGTTGCTGGCGATCTCGAAGCCCTTCTCCCACTCGGTGGCGGGCAGCTTGTCGGTGACGACGGCGGAAATGTTGCGGTGCAGCACAGGGTTCGAAGAAAGCATGGCGCTCATGGCGTACCAGGTCTCGAACATCTCACGACCGTAAATGCCCTTGAGCGTGAGCATGTGCGTAACCACTTTGCCCCAGTCGATGTCGATGGACTGGCTGGGCAGGCCGAGCATGGCGATGCGGCCACCGTGGTTCATGTTCTCGATCATCTCAGGCAGGGCCGTGGGGTGTCCCGACATTTCCAGGCCGATGTCGAAGCCTTCACGCATGCCCAGTTCCTGCTGTGCCTCGCGAACGCGCATCTTGGAAACGTCGACGGCGAGGTCCACGCCCATCTGCTTGGCAAGTTCCAGACGGGGCGCGGAAACATCCGTGATGGCGATCTTGCGGGCACCGGCGTGGCGGGCCACGGCGATGGCCATCAATCCGATCGGACCCGCACCCGTGATGAGCACGTCCTCGCCGACCAGCGGGAAACTCAGCGCAGTGTGTACCGCGTTTCCGAAGGGATCGAAGATGGCGCCGAGTTCGGGCGTGACGGATTCGTCGTGGTGCACCCAGACATTGGTCTCGGGGATGACGACGTATTCGGCGAACGCACCGTCGCGCTGCACGCCGACGGAGACCGTGTGGATGCACATCTGGCGGCGGCCGGCCCGGCAGTTGCGGCAGATCCCGCAGACCACGTGGCCTTCACCGGACACGCGGTCCCCCACCTTGACATCGCGCACGTCTTCGCCGATTTCCACCACTTCGCCGTAGAACTCGTGCCCGGCGATGAGCGGGGTTTCGATGATGCTCTGCGCCCAGGCATCCCAGCTCTGGATGTGGAGGTCGGTGCCGCAAATGCCGGTGGTCATCACACGGATCTTGACGTCGGACGGGCCTGTTTCAGGCTCGGGACGGTCGACGAGTTCGAACCCTGCGTGTGGTCCGGATTTGTAGAGAGCCTTCATGGGGTTCCTCACTGGCTTGGTGCTGCTTCGCTGCTGCTGACTTCCATTGAAAGCCCGACAACGATTTAGCACAACTAGATTCTTCTCAATCAACGATTTAGGATTTGCTAATGGAAATCCATCAATTGCAGATGCTGCGGGAACTCGGCGACCTCGGCAGCGTCAAGGCCGTGGCTGAGACCCTCATGGTCACCCCCTCGGCCGTTTCACAACAGCTCGCACTCCTGCAGAAATCAGTGGATGTTCCGTTGACGCGAAAAGAGGGCCGCGCCCTGGTGCTGACCGATGCCGGCCGCGTGCTCGCCGAGGCGGGTGCCGCCGTCGTCAACGCCATGGCGGATGCGCGGGCGGCCATCGGCGCGTACCACGACGCTCCAGACGCGCCGGTCAGCGTCAGCGCCTTTCACAGCGCGGGGCAAGCGCTGTTCGCCCCTTTGGCGGCGCTGTTGGCACCCGGAAAAGCGTCCGACGGCGGCACGTCGCCGGGGCTTCGCCTCTCCGATGAGGACGTGGCCCAGGAGGACTTCCCCGGGTTGGTGGCGCGCTACGATCTTGTCCTGGCGCACCGGATGGACAACAGCCCGCCGTGGCCGGAGGACAAGGTCGCGGTGATACCCCTGGCGGATGAGCCCCTGGACATCGCACTGCCCGCGGCGCACCCCTTGGCGTCCCGCGCCGAACTGGAGCCGGACGACGTCGTGGATGAACCCTGGGTGACCAGCCGCGATGGCTACTCCCCCGCTGACGTCCTGGCCGCCGTCGTTGCCGTCAGCGGGCGACCGGCGGAAGTGCTGCACCGCATCAACGACTATTCGACGGTGGCGGCGTTGGTGTCGGCCGGGGGCGCGATCGGCCTGCTGCCACGCTTTACGGCGCGGCGGGTGCTCGACGCAGGCGTGGTGCTGCGGCCGTTGGCGGGCGTGAACTCCGTGCGCAAGATCGACATCCTGGCCCGGCCCGAGACCCTGAAACGGAAATCGGTCATGACGGTTTGCGAGTCACTTCAAACCGTCATGACCGGGCTTACCTCACCCAACTAGGGGACAGCACATGCTCTACTGAGGGCTCAATGGAGCGTTATCTGTCCCCCAGTTGGGTCAGCGGCAGCGGGAGGTGCCGCCAGTCGGGGTCAGTCGCGGACCAGGGCGGGCTGTCCGGCGTCGAAGTACTCCACCAGTTCGGCAGGCAGCTCCGGGACCTCCCTCGCCGAACCGTCTCCGCGCAGCGATTCCGCGGCCAGGATTCCCGCAACTACGGCCTGCCGCGCCGCAATAGGGCTTGTCTGGGTAACGCCGCCCTCCGAAGCGAACCGAAGGAACTCCTCGATCAGCCTCGGATCGGCGCCACCGTGGCCGCCCTCTCCGTCCAAAATGGTGATGACCCGGTCCGGTTCCCCGCGCCCCGACGTCCGCGAGGTCCAGACGTTGATGGCCTCCCCCGGCCCGTCGCCGAAGTTCTCGATCCGGCCCTTGGTGCCGATGATGGTGTAGTTCCGCCAGTAATCCGGCGTGAAATGGCACTGCTGGTAGGAGGCCAGCACCCCGTTATCCAGCACCATGTTCATCATGGAGATGTCCTCGACGTCGATCACCTCCGCCAGGTCCTTCTGTTCAGTCGGCGGCCAGTTCTCCAGGGAGAACCAGTCCCCCATGCGCTTGCCAGCGTTATCGGAACGGTTGGCTACGTCGCCGTAGACGGCCAGATCGCCGACGGCGGCGACCCGCTTGGTATAGCCACCCGCCAACCAGTGGATCACGTCAATGTCGTGGGCACCTTTTTGGAGCAACAGCGACGTGACATTGGCCCGCTGCGCGTGCCAGTCCTTGAAGTAGTAATCCCCGCCGTGCCCCACGAAATGCCGGCACCAGATTGCCTTGACCTCGCCGATGGCGCCTTCTTCGATGAGTTGGCGCATCTGCACTACAACGGGCATATGGCGCATGTTGTGGCCAACGTACAGGCGTGTACCGGTGTCGTAAGCGGTTTTAAGGATCAGGTCGGCGGCCTCGACAGTGATGTCCAAAGGTTTCTCGCAAAATGTCGGAATGCCTGCCTTCAGGGTCCGGACGGCGACGGCGGCGTGCTGGCTGTCGGGGGTCAGGACCAGTACGGCGTCCAGGCCGCTTTCCAGCAGCTCCTCAAGGTTGTCCGTGATGCGGGCCGTCGGAACGCGCTCGGCGGCATCGGCGCGCCCGCGTTCACTGAGGTCGCAGATGATGGTGACCTCCGAGCCCTGGCCAGGCTTGTGGGCGTGCTTCCACAACCCCGCGCGCAGGCCAAAACCTACGATGCCGACCTTCAAATCCTTTTCCATGGTGTGCATGTTCCTTTGCTGGTTCTTATCTAAGTCTGGTGGCGGCGCTGCGGTGCGGCGCGGATTCGCGCACAAACAGGTGCCAGGGGAAGTCAAGGACGGCTGGCTCTACGTGACCGGTGGCCCGCTTCAGGAGCCGCCGGGCGAGCTTGTCGAAGAAGTCCACGGGACCGACAGTGCTCAGCGAAGGCGACATCCGCTCGCCTTCGACGGTGTTGCCCACACCGATGATGTCCACGTCCGAGCCGACCCCCAGGCCCAGGCGTTGGGCCGCGTTGATGGCGCTGACGGCGGCGTAATCCGTGGTGGCGTAGATGGCGGTGGGCCTGTCCGGCATGCTGAGGAGCCGCGTGGCAGCGGCATAGGCACCGGCGCTCGTACCATCGAACAGTCCGATGTAATCGTGCCGCTCCGTGATGCCCGCCGCAGCCAACGCCTCCGAATAGGCCCGGTAGCGCGTGCCGCCGGAAGTGCCGGCAGCGGTGGCAGGCGTCAGGCAGGCCACCTTTGCATGGCCGTGAAGCAGATGCTCCACGGCCATGCGGCAACCGGGGCCGGCAATGGAACGGACCACATCAAAACCGTCGGGTTCCACCTCTTCGTCAAAGACCACCAAGGTGGTCCCACGTTCCGCCAATTTCCGCAGGTCCTCCCGCTGGTCATGGCGGACAGCATCGACGAACACGGCGTCCGCGTTGTGCGTTCCGAGCACTTTGACCCAGTCCGCATCGCCGAGGATCATCGGGGTGATCCCGAGTGGTACGGCAGCCTTCTGCACGGCCTCGATGACGGACAACGACCAGGGATCCGAGAGCATGGTCAACGACAGGATCACTGTGTTGGTCCGGCCCGTCCGGATGGCCCGGGCTGCCTGGTTGGGGCGGTAGCCGAGCCGCTCCGCAGCGGCCTTGACTTTCTCCGCCGTCGGATCCGAAACGCCCGGTCCGCCATCGCCCCGGCGGCCTGAGAGCACGTACGAAACCGTGGCCGTTGACACGCCGGCCAGCTCGGCCACCATTCGGATGGTGGGCCGGATTCCGGTGCTGCCTGCTTTGGCCATGCTTCCCCCTGCTGGTTCCTGTAGTGCGTCGCGTTCTTTTGCTCGATCGTATTGCGTTGCGGGGCCTGCTTTGCGTGTTTTCGGCGAGCCAAAGTGCGCAAAGCGGGCCTCACAACGAGAGACTTAGCTCCGGAAGACTGGCGCGTTGGGGTCCAACGCGGCCTGGTACTCATCGCGCATCTTGTCCCCGCCTTCGCTCTTCCAGCGCTTGACGGCATCCTTGAGCTCGTCGATCTTGGCGCGGCCGGTGATGATGTCCACTACCTTGTCCCGGAGCTGCTTGGTGATCTTGGCGCCCACCTTGGCATTGGTGTCCGAGTAGGAGCCGTTGGTGGGGTTGCGCCAGGCGATCTCCAGGAGCTTCTTCTCCTGCTCACTGACGTAGCGTGTGTCGTCGTCGAATCCTGGGTTGAAGATGACGTTTTCGGGGCTGGCCATGATGTTCAGCGCCGAGACCAGGCCCGGGGCGTTGGTGCTTCCTGTGTCGGTGCGGGCCGGGTTGCCGGCGGCGTCGATGGTGTAGTCCTGCCCGAGCTCGCCGAAGTTCTTCTGCATGTACTCCACCGTGCCGAACGGCGCTGACAGGTAGTTGATGAGTGCCAGCAGCTCGCGGATCTTGCCTTCTTCGGCCTTCTTGAACGGTGTGAAGCCCACGGTGCCGTAGCCCATGTCGTAGGTGGGCTTGACCTTGCCGTCGGCACTGAAAGGAATGAGAACGTCAAAGCGGGCGGTCTTGTTCAGGGCACGGTAGCTCCGGAGGTCGTGAGGGCCCACCACTACCTGCGCCGCAACGCTGCCGTTGGCCACACGGGAACGGATGTCCGTGGCCTTGGAGTCCGGATAGAACACACCCGCAGCGAACATCTTTGCCGTGAACTCCACGCCGGCCATGTACTCGTCGGTCTCATACAGGTGGGTCAGCGTCCGGTCCTTGTTGACGGCCCAGCTGTTCGGCGCACCAAACCATTCGGTCACCATGTGCAGGGCGTTGATGTAGGCAGGTTCCAGGGCGTACTGCTGGTCACCCGGACGGGTCAGTTCCTTGGCTTTGTCCAGGAATTCATCAGCGCTGGAAGCCTCGAAGCCGCCCACTTTGGCCCACATGTCGTGGTTGCCCAGGTACACCTGGCCGAACGGGGTACTCGGGATGGGCGCTCCCCAGATCTTGCCGTTCACGACGGCGGTCTTCCAGGAATCGGGCTTAAGTGCGGCCAGGTTGGGGTACTCAAGGACGGCGTCGCCCGAAAGGTAGGGCGTCAGGTCCTGGAACTTTGCCTCCAGCATCGGACCCACGTTGGGAATGCCTTGGTTCGGCGGAACCCACATCATGTCCGGGAGATCATTGCTGGCCAGGACGGTGGCGAACTTGGCCGGGTAGCCATCCCCGATGTCCTCGGCGATCTGCAGTTCCAGGTCTCCGCCTAGCTTGGCATTGAGGCGCTGCCAGAAAGGGTTGTCCTTCAGGCCCGGGCTCATGGTGTCGAACGTTTCGGTCAGGCCAGTGACTTTCCCCTTCAGCGGGGGCGTCTTCACGGACTGCACAGGAGTGGGCAGTTTGAAATAGCCGGCCTGGAGGCCCTGGGCGTTTCCTGCGATGTCAGGAGTGACGCCGGTGAATTCCTTGTAGGTGGGCAACTTCACAGAGGCGGAGGCTGCGGCGCCTCCGTTGCTTCCGGCGCCGCCACCACCGCAGGCGGACAGTCCGACGGCGGACACGGCCAAGCCTGCAAGGCCAAGGAAACCGCGGCGGCTGAATCCAGCCTGTGAGGTAGTGCTCGTCATGGCATAACCCTTTCTGGTTACGTGCTTTGGTGTAGGTGGTTGTCGGGCTTAGCCCTTGACGGCGCCGGTGATGACGCCCTTGGCGAAGTGCTTTTGGAGGAAGGGGTAGACCATCAGGATGGGAACCAGCGCCACCACGACGACGGCCATCTGGATGGACTGCGGCGGGGGCGTTGTGGTGATGCCGAGCTGGTCTGCGGCCCCGCTCCCCTGCACCACGAAGTTCCTCAGCAACAGCTGGATGGGCCATTTGCTGTGGTCGTTGATGTAGAGAAGCGCGTTGAAGAACGAGTTCCAGAAGCCCACCGCGTAGAACAGGCCCACGACGGCGATCACGGCTTTGGACAGCGGCATCACGATGCGCCACAGAATTTGCCAGTCGTTGGCACCGTCAATCCTGGCGCTCTCGATGAGTTCACCCGGGATGTTCATGAAGAACGAGCGCATGACCACAAAATTGAAGGCTCCAAAGATTCCCGGAAGGATCAGCGACCACAGGGAGTCCAGCATCCCCAGTTGACGGATCATCAGGAACGATGGAATCAGCCCTGGCGCAAAAAGCAGGGTGAAGAGGACTGCCAGGATGACCGGCCTGCCGAACAGCACCGAACGGCTGGTGGCGTAGGCCATGGTGATGGTCACGAAGAGCGCCAGGATGGTGCCAACGGCGGTGATCAGAATGCTCACCCCGAGGGATTGCAGGACCATGGGGCCCTTGAAGATGGTGGCGTAGGCCTCCAGTGTTGGCCGCTCGGGCCACAGCACGAAACCGCCGGCTTTGACCAGTTGCTCCGTGTCCGCCAGGGACGTCGATACGACCAGGAGGATCGGCGTGAGGATGGACAAGCTGAAGACGATCAGGACTACTGCTTTGACCGTTTGGTAGAGGGCGGAAGGCTTTTCCTTCCACACCGGGCGCTTGGGGTTGTACGTCAGCTCCCGGGGCTTTCTTGCAAAAAGTGTTGTTGCCATGGGGTTCTCCTTGTGCGGCGGGCGCGCGGCTCAGCGTGGCTTTCAGCGCACTTGTTTTGCGAAGATTCCGTCTTCGCCGAAGCGGTGGGCAAGTTTGTTGGCGCCGTAGATCAGCAGGGCGCTGACCACACCCTTGGCCAGTCCGGCCGCAGCTCCCGAGCTCCAGCCGCCTCCAACCACACCGGTGTAGTACGTGAAGGTGTCCAGGACTTCGGCAGCACCTGCTCCGACAGCGTCCCGTTGCAAGATGAACTGCTCGAAGCCGACCGAAAGGATGTCTCCGATGCGCAGGATCAGGAGCAGGACAATCACGGGACGCAGCCCGGGGAGGGTGATGTGCCACATCCTCCGCCACCGCCCGGCGCCGTCGGCGGCCGCGGCCTCATAGAGCGAGGCGTCGATGCTGGCAAGGGCCGCCAGGAAGATGATCATGGCCCAGCCGGCGTCCTTCCAGATCATCTGGACAACTACCATCACGGGGAACGTTTCCGGGTTGGTCATGAACGGAATGGGATCCATGCCCCAGTCCCGGAGCAGGTTGTTGACGAATCCCGCCCCGCCGAGCATCTGCTGGAAGAACGCGATCACCAGCACCCACGACAGGAAGTGCGGCAAATAGGCGATGCTCTGGAAGATCTTCCGGACCCGGGTGCTGATCAGCGAGTCCACGATCAGTGCCAGTACCAAGGGCACGGGGAACAGGAAGACAAGCTGCCAGGCGGCCAAGTACAGGGTGTTCCAGAAAGCATGGATGAAGTCGGGGTTGCCGAACAAGTCCACGAAGTTCTGCCAGCCCACCCAAAGGCTGTCTCCGATGCCGAGGTACGGCTGATAGTCCTGGAAAGCGATGACATTGCCCAGGATGGGGATGTAGAAGAACAGCAGAAGGAACACCACGCCCGGCACCATCATGAGGAGCATCTGCTTGTCACGCCGCAGCCGGGACCGGAAGCTCTTCTGCGGGGCTTTGTTCTTCTTTCGTTTCTTCGCATCGGCTCCGAGGGCGTTTCCACCTGCGATGGGTGGGACTCGGCGGGCTTCGGGCAATGCCGGAGCTTGTTCCGTCGTCGAGTTCATGCTGTCTCCTCAAGTGCTGAGCGGAATCCGTCATTGTGATTCGCGCCACGCTCGTTAACCGTTTAACAAACCATAAGTGAGCTGGAGGCTTTTTGCAAGAAGATGATTGAAACTGCTCGCAGAAATCAGTTTTCATCACAACCGGAAAACCGAGCGGCCGTCATCGCGCCACTTTGCGCGGCGCGCACCTGTAACCGCGGGTGCGAAGGGCGCAAAAGGGCGCGAGGCTGATGAGCTACTGGCGCGTGCGGCGGAAAGGGGTGCGTCGCCCGTGAAAGCTAGCCCGTGAACGACTAGATAGGCCCGTGCCCGCGCTTCATGCCGTGGCCCTTGACGCCGGCCGGCAGTTCTCCGGAGACGATCCTGTCAGCGGTGACCGCGTCTCCGGCTTTCGTGCCGCTGATGTGTACGGCATCTCCCGCCTTCAGCTCGGCCGCAGTGGTCGACGGCAACGTGGGCTTGCCCTTGCCGTTCCGGAGTTGAGCCGGGTCTGCCGGGACTTTGCTGATCTTCGTGTCGCCATTGATGGCGTAGCGCTGCGTGAAGCCGTCTTCGCTCTTCACGGTGATGTCGGAGCCGCTGACTGACTCGATGGTTCCCGCCTGGGTCAGAACGGTACGGAAGCTCCCGTCCGGCTGCTTGACCACGTGCTCTCCGTGGATCCCTTGGCCGCGGCCCTGCTGGTGCCCGGCTTTGGCTGACGCGGAGGGGCTTGGCGCGGGGGTGCTGGAGGACGTGTCCGACGGCGTGGGGTTGGGCTGGGTGCCGGCCCACACGGCGGCGCTCCCGGCACCGGTCACAGCGACGGCAATCCCGCCGGCGAGAAGGGCCTTGCGAAGGCCCGGCGAAAGAGTGGCCATGACTTAATTGTGCGCCCGGACCAACGAAAAGTGGGTCGCAGTTGGTGCCTTTCTGAGGGCTCAGAAAGACAACAACTGCGACCCGGTTGGGTGTGCGGGTGCTTAGCCCTCCACCCCAAGCTTCTCGAGGATGAGTTCGCGAACGCGTCCTGCATCAGCCTGGCCTCGGGTGGCCTTCATGACACCACCGACGATGGCGCCGATGGCCTGTACCTTGCCGCCGCGGATCTTCTCAGCCACATCCGGCTGGGCAGCCAGAGCAGCGTCAATCGCCTCCAGGAGCGGACCGTCATCCGAAACCACGGCAAGGCCGCGCTTTTCGATGATCTCCTCAGGCGTTCCTTCGCCGGCAAGGACGCCGTCCAGGACCTGCGAGGCCATCTTGTTGTTGATCTTGCCGCCTTCGACGAGCTTGTTGAGCTCGACAATGAGCTGGGGCGTCACACCAAGTTCGGCGGGCTCGACGTCGGCAACCTTGGCGCGGCCCACGATCTCACCCATCCACCACTTGCGGGCGACATCGGCGGAGGCGCCGGCTGCGATCGTTTCCTCGATGGAGTCCATGACGCCGGCGTTCACGACATCGCGGAACTCCAGGTCCGAATATCCCCAGGCTTCCTTGAGCCGCTTGCGGCGCTCGGCCGGGGGCTCGGGAAGCGTTGCGCGCAATTCCTCCACCCACTCACGGGACGCTACAACCGGAACCAGGTCCGGCTCAGGGAAGTAGCGGTAATCGTCGGCGTCGGACTTGGGCCGGCCCGACGTCGTCGACCGCGTGTCCTCGTGCCAGTGGCGCGTCTCCTGGATGACCGGTTCGCCGGACTCGAGGACGGCGGCGTGCCGCTGGATTTCGTAACGGACAGCGTGCTCGACGGCGCGCAGCGAGTTTACGTTCTTGGTCTCCGAACGGATGCCGAAGCGTTCGCGGCCATGCGGGCGCAAGGAAACGTTGGCATCGCAGCGGACGTTGCCGCGTTCCATCTTGGCATCGGAGACGCCGAGGTTCTTCACGATTTCGCGAACAGCGGCGACGTAGGCCTTGGCCAGCTCGGGGGCCCGGCTTCCGGCGCCCTCAATCGGCTTGGTGACGATTTCCACCAGCGGCACACCGGAGCGGTTGTAGTCCACCAGCGAGTAGTCTGCACCCTGGATACGGCCTGCGGCACCACCCATGTGGGTCAGCTTGCCGGCGTCCTCTTCCATGTGGGCACGTTCGATCTCAACGCGGAAGACCGTTCCGTCCTCGAGTTCGATGTCGAGGTAACCGTCGTAGGCGATCGGCTCGTCGTACTGCGAGGTCTGGAAGTTCTTCGGCGTGTCCGGGTAGAAGTAGTTCTTCCGGGCAAACCGGCAGGATTCGGCAATCTTGCAGTTCAGGGCAAGGCCGATCTTGATGGAGGATTCGACGGCGGCCTTGTTTACCACGGGAAGGACGCCGGGCATGCCGAGGTCAACCTCGTTGACGTTGGTGTTGGGCTCATCGCCGAAGACGTTGGGTGCAGAGGAGAACATCTTTGTCTTGGTGTTGAGTTCCACGTGGACCTCGAAACCCAGGACGGGATCGTACTTCTCCATGGCCTCTTCGAAGCTCAGGATTGCGTCGACGGACATTAGTTGGAACCTCCGGCGGTTGTTGAGGCAGAACCCAGTACAGGTGCCTGTGCCAGCATCGGGCCGCCCCACTTCTCTTCAAGGACGGATTCGAGGACCGCACCCACGCGGTACAGCCGGGCATCCTCGCGGGCAGGAGCCAGCAACTGGATGCCGACGGGCAGACCGTCCTCATCGGCAAGGCCGCCCGGCAGGGACAGGCCCGGGATGCCTGCGAGGTTCGCAGGAATCGTGGCGACGTCGTTCAGGTACATGGCCAGGGGGTCATCCAGCTTCTCCCCCAGCTTGAACGCCGTGGTGGGCGCCGTCGGGGAAATGAGGACATCCGCCTGGGCGAAGGCGGCGTCGAAGTCGCGCTGGATCAGGGTGCGGACCTTCTGCGCCGAACCGTAGTAGGCGTCGTAGTAGCCGGCGCTCAGTGCGTAGGTACCCAGGATGATGCGCCGCTTGACCTCGTCGCCGAAACCTGCGGCACGGGTGGCCCCCATGACGCGTTCGATGGTCATGGGTCCGTCCTTGGGCAGGACGCGCAGACCGAAGCGGACACCGTCGAACTTGGCCAGGTTGCTGGAGACCTCGGACGGCATGATGAGGTAGTACGCACCCAGGGCGTACTTGAGGTTGGGGCAGGAAACCTCGACGATTTCCGCGCCGGCGTCCTTCAGGAGTTGAAGAGACTCGTTGAAGCGGTTCTCGACACCGGCCTGGTAGCCCTCGCCGTGCAGTTCCTTGATGATGCCGATCTTCGTGCCGGCAACGTTGCCCAGGCGGGCAGCAGCGACCAGGTTGTTGAACGGGTCCGTCAGGGACGTCGAATCAAAGGGATCGTGGCCGCCGATGACTTCCTGGAGCAGCGCGGAGTCCAGCACCGTGCGGGATACCGGGCCAATCTGGTCCAGCGACGAGGCCATGGCAATGGCACCGTAGCGCGAAACAGCACCGTACGTCGGCTTCATGCCCACGGTTCCGGTGACGGCGCCGGGCTGGCGGATGGATCCACCGGTGTCCGTGCCGAGCGCCAGCGGCGCTTCGAAAGCGGCGACGGCGGCAGCGGAGCCACCACCCGAACCGCCGGGGATGCGCTCCAGGTCCCAAGGGTTGCGCGTAGGTCCGAAGGCCGAGTGTTCCGTGGAGGAACCCATGGCGAATTCGTCCAGGTTGGTCTTGCCCAGGATCGGCATCTTTGCTGCGCGGAGCTTCTTCACCACTGTGGCGTCGTACGGGCTGTGCCAGCCCTCGAGGATCTTCGAGCCGGCAGTGGTCGGCTGGCCGATGGTGACGATGAGGTCCTTCACCGCGATCGGGACACCGGCAAGGGCGTGCAGCTCTTCGCCGCCGGCGGCGCGGGCAGCGTCCACTTCGGCGGCAACAGCCAAAGCCTCTTCGCTGTTGACGTGCAGGAAGGCATTGACCTGGCCGTCGACGTCGGCGATCCGGTCAAGGTGAGCCTGCGTAACCTCGACGGCGGAAACTTCGCGTGCGGCCAGCTTGGCAGCGAGGTCGGCGGCGGAGTGGTGGATGAGTTCGTTTTTCAGCTCAGTCATGGTGATCAGTCCTCATCCAGGATTGCCGGGACTTTGAAACGGTTCCCGTAGGCGTCCGGTGCGCCGGACAATGCCTGCTCTGCCGTGAACGTGTGCCCCACGACGTCCTCGCGGAACACGTTGGTCAACGGAATCGGGTGGGATGTGGCCGGGACGTCGTCTCCGGCAGCCTCGCTCACGCTCTTCACCGAATCCACGATGACGGCAAGCTCAACAGCCATCCTGTCCAGTTCTTCGGCACTCATTTCAATGTGAGCCAGACGCGCAAGATGCGCGACGTCGTCACGGTTGATCGCAGCCATGGATCTCCCCTGCAAAGTTCAATTGGTTTTCCGAACCAGTCTACTTGGCTGCGCGCCGGCTTCAGCGCCGGTTCAGGTGCTGCGCGTTCAGTTCCTCCAGTTGCTCGTCCGTCAGTTCATCGAAACCACGGGCCTCGCGTTTGTCGCTGCGGGCGAACCGGACGAACATCAGGATGATCAGGGGCAAATCCACGATTTCGCAGATGAACCACAGGGCATCTCCTGCCAGTTGCTGGTCGCGCAGCGGGTCCGGGAACCATGACGCCATGGCCTGGGTGGTCATGACGTGGTCCAGCACCTGGCCATTGAGACGGAGCAGGATGCCCGGGACGGCATCGAGCAGGAGCTCGATGAAAACAAACACGAACTCCAGGGTGATGTACGCGCTGGAGCGCTGGAAATCTACTTCTTCGATGATCGGCAGGGCCATCAGGAGGCCGAGCAGCGGAACACAGGCCGTCACCAGGGCATCGGCCCAGGGATCGGCCCGCAATGCGTGGAACGCCGGTGTCAGGAAAGTGGAAAAGAGGGCCAGTCCCAGCAGCGGGGCGGCCAGGGAATTGCTGAAGAAGCGCACAACACGGTGAGCCAGCACGGCGTTGAGCACTTCCGTGCCCCTGTCGGACAAGGCTGCGCGGGCAAGCGTGATGGGCCGGCCGAGTCCCAACAGAAGGGGTACAACAAACAGGAGCAGCGAGACCTTAATGGTGAACGCCCACCGCAGGTCCGCGCCGTAGACACCCGTGAATCCACAGGTGAGAACTGCCATGGATCCAAGGCCCGGACCGTAGAAGGCAATCGCGCGCCAGACTTGCCATCGATGGCCGTTCCTGGCCGCGGCCCTGATACCAATGCCATAAAGCACAGCGAACGTACTGATCATTGCGAGGGCTGCCCAGTCGATTCGCCAGGCACTGCCAAGAAGTTCAAGGGGCGGCACCGGGCCATGATATTCCAGCAAGCTGATAGGGGAAGTTCCCAGATTCGCTCAGTAACATAAGCCGCTTCTGACCCCTAGGAAAGGCCGGCCCCGTGCAAGGTCGTCACGAAAGTCCCGACCCCAACCGCCCCGATCCAGCTGCTGCTGCCTATCCCGGACAAGGAAAGCTGGTGGACGGCAGCCTCGCTTCACCACCGCGCAGGCGCCGCCGCTGGCTGAGACTCGGCGTCATTGTGGTGGCAGCGGTTTTACTCGGTGTCCTGTGCTTTGGCGGATATTGGCTGTGGCGGTTGCAGTCCAACATTTCCACGAGCGCCTTGGGCGCGGGAGGCTCCCGTACCGAAGGTCCGGTGGATGACCGCAAGGACCGCCTCCAGATCCTGGTCCTGGGAAGTGATACCCGCAGCGGCAAGAACAGCCAGTACGGCACCGCGGACCAATCGTCGGGCTATGGCCAATCGGACGTCATGATGCTGGTGGATATTTCCGCGGACAACAACAACGTCAACGTGATCAGCTTTCCCAGGGATCTCATGGTCGATGTCCCTGAATGCAAGGACCAGGCCACCAACCAGCAACATGCGGCCCGCGAGGACGCCATGATCAACAGTGCGATGGCCGAAGCCGGCATAGGCTGTGCGGTCGATACCCTGAACAAGCTCACGGGCTTGGAGATCGACCACTTCATGATGGCGGACTTCAATGCCGTCAAGGAGCTCTCCACCAAGGTGGGAGGCGTCGACGTATGCGTCAATTCCGCCGTCGACGATCCCGACTCCGGACTCCGGCTTCCCAAGGGAACCTCCCAAGTGCAAGGTGACCAGGCGTTGGCATTCCTGCGCACCCGCCACGCTTTTGCCGACGGCGGGGACCTCGGCCGGATCCAGGCCCAGCAAGCCTTCCTGGGCTCGCTGGTCCGGAAGCTCAAATCCGAAGGTACCCTGACCAACCCGCAAAAAGTGCTGGATATTGCGGACACGATGACAAGCAACCTCACCGTGGATACGGGGTTGTCTTCAGTTCCGTCCTTGCTGACCATCGCGGACCGTCTGAAGAACATCGACCCGGCCAAGGTCAACTTCATCACTGTCCCGACCGTTCCGGCGCCGTCGGACCCCAACCGGCTGGCCTTGGCAGAACCCGCGGCCTCCCAGCTTTTCTCTGCCCTGCAGCACAGCGCGGACCTCAGCCAGGGAGCAACCACTCCCCCGGACGATGCATCCAGCGCCCCGGCCAAGCCGTCCTTCGACAAGGCACTCCAGCCGGTCTCCGTTGCGAACGGTACCTCCGTGACGGGTCGCAGCAACGCCATTGCGGCCACACTGGCTGCTGCCGGTTACACCAAAACAACCCGGTTGCAGGCCCAGCCCCGGACCCAGACGATGGTGTACTACCAGGCCGGTTTCGATGACGTGGCAAGCGATATCGCCGCCCTGTTTGGCTTGCCGGCCACCAGCGTCCAGGAGGTCACCGGCATCGAGGGCGTCCAGCTCTACGCCGGCGAGGACTTCGCAACCGGCGACAAGCCTGCCCCTGCTCCGGCCGAGGGAACCATTCCCAGCCAAACAGCCAATGACCAGACCTGCCAGGCAACAAACCCGGCAGGCTGATCATGAGCTGTGATGTCACCGCCGCGTGGAAGTTCCCGCGCGGCGGTGGGGGCTGGCTGTCAGCCGATGCCGATGGCGCCCGTCAGGACACCGACGGCGAGCATGACGAGCGAGATGACCGCGGTGCGCCAAAGAACCTTCTTGTGGTGGTCGCCCAGTTCAACCTTGGCCAGTGAGACCAGCAGGAGAATGGCCGGAACCAGCGGACTCTGCAGGTGGAAGGGTTGTCCGGTGATGGAGGCCCGGGCCATGTCCGCCGCCCCGACACCGTAGTGTGCGGCAGTTTCGCTGAGGACCGGCAGTACTCCGAAGTAGAAGGCATCGTTACTCATGAAGAATGTCATGGGGATGCTCAGCAGGCCGGTGATGACCGCCATGAACGGGCCCATGTCCGCAGGAATGATCTGGACCAGCCATTCGGACATTGCCTTGACCATGCCCGTACCGTTCAGCACGCCGGTGAGGACGGCGGCGGCCATGACCATGCTGACCACGGCGACGATCGACGGCGCGTGCGCAATCAGCTGTGCACCCTGGTCCTTGACCTTGGGGAAGTTCACCAAAAGTGCGATGGCGGAACCGACCATGAAGACGAACGGCAACGGAATGATGTTGGCAACGAGGGTCACCATGACGGCAACGGTGAGTGCCAGGTTGAACCAGAACAGCTTGGGGCGCAGCGTGGCGCGGTTGGGGTCCAGTGCGGTGTCTGCCATGGCGGTGTCGTGTTCGTCCACCAACTCTTCGGTGCGTTCCAGGACCACGACGCCGGTGCCTCCGCCGGTGCCCGGTTTGCCTGCGGTTTTGCTTGGGCCGGCCTCGAACCGGGAACCGCCCTTGCCGGATCCTGCGGTACCGGTGCCGGCTGCCACAGCGCCGCCGCGGCCGTTGCCGCCGTCGAACGCCTCAGAGGGATCGGCGACGTCGCCCCAGATCTCCGGAGCTACGGCACGGAGGCGGTTGCGTTCCTGAAGGCCGAGCAGCCAGGAGAAGACCAGCACAACGATCAGGCCGACAATGAGCGAGGGGACCATCGGGACGAAGACGTCGTTGACGTCCAGCTTCAGGGCAGTAGCGGCGCGTGCGGTGGGTCCGCCCCACGGCAGGATGTTCATGGTTCCGTTGGCAAGGCCCGCCACGCAGGTGAGGACTACAGGGCTCATCTTCAGGCGCAGGTACACGGGAAGCATGGCGGCTGTGGTGAGGATGAAGGTGGTGGAGCCGTCACCGTCGAGGGACACAGCGGCAGCCAGGATCGCGGTGCCAAGGACAACCTTGGCGGGGTCGTTGCCCAACTTGCGGAGGATGAACTTGACCAGCGGATCAAAGAGTCCGACGTCGATCATCAACCCGAAGTAGATGATCGCGAACATGAGGAGCGCGGCCGTGGAGGTCATGGACTTCATGGAATCCATGACCATGGGCCCGATTCCGAGCCCGGCGCCGGCGAAGAGACCGAAAACGGTCGGGACGATGATCAACGCCAGGACTGGCGTCAGTTTTTTGGTCATGATCAGGACCATGAATACCGCAATCATTGCGAATCCAAGCAAAACCAGCACGGCCGGCTCCTTACTACTGTGAATGGCGCCACGTCGGTGTGATGCGCACTACAGACAATAGGGTGGCGTCCGTCACGGGCAGGGGTTTGTGGGAATTGATCGGACTACTGCTCGTTGCGAACGTTTTGCGCATTGTGCTCAGTGCTTCAATGGATCTGGAGGAAAGGAGTGACGGTGCGCCGTAGCAGCAGAGTCAGCATGCGCTTCTCCACCCAAACCCTTCTCCTTCAGCTTGGGGTAGTTCTGCTGGTGGTGCTGCTCAGCGGCGCCGTCCACGCATGGCTGGTCTACGAGCGGATCGGTGATGAAGCCGAAAACCAAGCCCTGACTTTGGCAAGGACAGTAGCCGCCGACCCGGATGTCCGGGCCGATGTCCAGGCCATCAGCAAGGAAGAGGGGACCCCGCCACCCGATGTCCTCGCTGCCGGTCCCCTTCAGGCGGCAGCGGAGGCAGCCAGGGTCCGGACCGGCGCGCTCTTCGTTGTCATCACGGACGAAACAGGACTGCGGCTTGCCCATCCGGACCTCGCACGACTCGGCGAAAGGGTCAGCACCGATCCGTCCGTTGCGTTGGCGGGCGAGGAAATCACCACGCGCAATACCGGCACCCTGGGGCCTTCAGCCGGGGCCAAGGTGCCGGTCTACTCCCCCGGCTCCACGACGATAGTGGGCGAAGTCAGCGTGGGATACTCCGTGGAGTCGCTGACGGAAAGCCTGGTCCGGGACATCGCTCCCATCGCCCTCACCGCCGGCGGGGCGCTGCTGGCCGGCGTCCTGGCCTCCTTCCTGCTCCGCCGACGACTCCAGCGGCTCACCCTCGGATTGGAGCCGGAAGAAATCAGCACCCTGGTCCACGATCAGGTGGCGGTCCTCCAAGGCGTGGACGACGGCGTGATCGGCATCGCTGCCGACGGTCGCATCTCCGTCTTCAACGCTGCCGCTTCCCGGCTCCTGGACATGCCTGACGCCACGGGCCAGGACTGGGTCTCGGCGGACGTCCCTGAACAACTCAAGCGGCTCACCAAACCCGCGGCGCAGGACGCCGAGGCCGTGGAAATCGTTGCCGGCGGGCGGGTCCTGGTAGCCAGCGCACGCAAAGCCTGGCACCGCAAGGAAGACCTCGGTTGGGTTCTCATGCTGCGCGACCGCACTGAATTGCAACAACTGACGCAGCAGCTCGATGCCGTGGGAACCATGTCCACGGCGCTCCGCGCCCAGCGCCACGAATTCGCCAACCAACTGCATACCATTGCCGGGTTCATGAGCATCGGCCAGTACGAATCGGCCAAGGAATATCTGGCCAGGATCTCGGCCACCGGGCCCCTGAAGTTTCCCGTGGAGCAAGCCGAACTCCTGCAGGACCCGTATCTGCAGGCCTTCATTGGCGCCAAGGGAGTCGAAGCCTCCGAACGCGGCGTGGCCCTGCGTGTCGGCCCCGAAACGCTGGTCCGTGGGCACGTGGCCGATCCCCAGGACGTGACCACAGTGCTCGGCAACCTGATCGACAATGCGGTCAGTGCCGCCGTCGCCGGTTCCGGGAATGAGCGCTGGGTGGACATTGAGCTGCTGGACGAGCAAAGCCACGACGGCGGCGCGCTCCACATCGTGGTGGCGGACTCCGGGGACGGTTTGGGAGAGCTGGACCCCGAGGAGGTTTTCACCGAAGGATTCACGACGGCGGACCACACGGCGCGCCCGGGTGCGGGACAAGGATTGGGGCTGGCCCTTGTGCGGCAGCTGGCGCGGCGACGAGGCGGGGACGTCCGTGTCCTGGAGTCGGGCACGATGGGAGGGCCGGGCGCAGTCTTCATGGCGAGTATCCCCGGAGTGATGGACACCGCCCGACCCGGTACCAAGGATGCGGGCGCAACAATGACGGAGGACAACCATGGCTGAGGATTTGCGGGTGCTGATCGTGGATGACGACTTCCACGTGGCAAGGCTCCACGCAGCGTATGTGGACTCCGTGGCAGGCTTCATGGCGTTGGCCCCGGCCGGTTCCGTATCCCAGGCGCTCCAGGCCATTCATAGCCTGCGCCCCGATCTGGTGCTGCTGGACGTCTACCTTCCGGACGGGTCCGGGCTCGATCTCCTGGGGCAACTCGACGTCGATGCCGTGATGCTGACTGCCGCTTCCGATGCCCAGTCCATCAAGGTGGCGCTGCGCAGGGGTGCGTTGGGCTACCTGCTGAAGCCCTTTACCGCCGAGTCCCTGTCGCAGCAGCTCAGGTCCTATGCGCGCTACCGCAGGATCCTCGGCCAGCAAACCGCCATTGACCAGACCACCATAGAGCGGGCCAAGCGCTCCCTGATTCCCGGGGACGTGGCCCCTGCCGCCAAACCGCGGTCCGCCACCGAAGCGGCGGTCCTCGAATCGCTGGTCCCCGGCGATCAGTACTCTGCCGCAGAAGTGGCCGAACGTGTCGGTGTCTCCCGCGCCACAGCGCAAAGGTACCTGTCCTCGCTTGCTGATGATGGCGCCGTCGAAATCCAACTGCGCTACGGAAGCACGGGCCGCCCGGAACACCGCTACGGCGTCCCGGGCTAACCCAACTGGGGGACAGCACGTGCTCCAATGAGCGGTCAGTGGAGCACCTGCTGTCCCCCAGTTGGGTGCGAAGAGCTTAGGCGGACTTCTGCGCCACGAGCTCGATTTCCACCAGCATCTGCGGATCCAGGAACGGCAGCACGTGCACCAGGGACAGCGTCGGGCGGATCTCGCCGAAGACCTCACCGTGCGCACGGCCTGCGTCTTCCCACTTGCTGATGTCCGTCAGGTACAGCTTCGACTGCACCACGTCGTCATAGGAGAAGCCGGCGTCCTCGAGGACCGTGCCGAGCTTTTCGAGGATGTACTTGGTCTGGGAGTAGAAGTCGTCACCGACGATTCCGTCAGGACCGCTGGCAGCCGTCGCCGAAATGAAGAGAGTGTTGTCCACCTGGACTGCGCGGGAGTAACCAAGGGTCTGTTCCCAGACCGATCCCGTGCCGAATGTCTTGCGCATGCCGCGCCTTCCTGTCGTTGCGCCCGGCCCGGTGACCGGCGCTTCGAAGGAAACTTTATGACTGCCCGAGCTCGAGCCTGTAAACGAACAGTTTTATGTCGGTGCCCGGAACGAACCAGTCACGCTCCGGAGCGCGGTCGAAGCCGGTGCGCTTGTACAGCGCGTTGGCACTTTCCCACGTCGCCCCGGTTGTCAGCGATACGGCGTTGATGCCGTCCATGGACTTCGCCTGGTCGACGACGGCCTGCACCAAGGCGCGGCCCGCGCCTGAGCGCTGGACGGCCGGATCTACCACGAGCGTCCGCAATTCCAACTCGTCCGCCAGGCCAATGTCGGAGAAACCACCGCCGGCCGGAGCTGCCGTGACAGAACCGATCACTTGGCCGTTGCGCTCCGCAACGAGGATCTCTGCGTGCTCCGCGCGCCCGGCGACGTCCTGGAGTTTCTGCAGGTACGGGTGGTCGGCGTCGCCGTAGTACCCCGCCGTCACGTAGGAGTCCTGCGTAATGCGGGCAACGGCGTCGTAGTCTTCAGGCAGGGCGGGACGGACGGTAATCGGCGAAAGCACCTACCAATGGTAGTCGCGACGTGGATGTCCCGGGCGCCAAATGCCCCTTTCCGTGATGGAACTATCACCTGGGCGGATCTATCACCTGCGCCGGCGGCCAGCCCCGCACGACGCCCGACGGCGACGGGCTGGGTTGGGTGGCTCCGGCGGCATGCTTTCTATTGCCTCCCGTGGCGTTGAATGCCGTCCCGTTTCGTCCGGTGAACCCCGGTTTCGCGCTGTTTCGGCCACATGTCGGGATGCTGGCGGTGGTCTTCGACGACGTGCTTAAGTTGCCACACACCCGCGCCGAACCGTCCCGAACCGAGGAGAAACCATGACCCCGCCAAAGCGCCAACTGCACCTTAACGCCTTCCTCATGAGCACCGGACACCACGAGGCCTCGTGGCGCCTTCCGGAAAGCGATCCTTTTGCTTCCACCAAGATCGAGCACTACCAGCACCTTGCCCGCACCGCGGAACGTGGCAAGCTGGACTCCATTTTCTTCGCCGACTCCCCCGTCCTCTTTGGCGAGGTGGGTCGTCGTCCGGCCGGAAAGCTGGAGCCCACGGTGCTGCTGACGGCGATCGCCACCGCTACCCAGAGGATTGGGCTGATTGCCACTGCATCCACGACGTACAACGACCCCTTCAACCTGGCACGCCGTTTCGCTTCCGTGGACTGGGTCAGCGGAGGACGTGCGGGCTGGAACGTCGTGACCACCGCAGGACCGGACGCCGCGCGGAATTTCGGCGTGGATGACCAGCCGGCACATGCTGTCCGCTACGAACGGGCAGCCGAGTTCATCGAGGTAGCCCAGAAGCTCTGGGACAGCTGGGAAGATGACGCAATCCTGGCGGACAAGGCCGAAGGCGTCTGGGGAGACGACACAAAGATCCGCGTCATCGATCACGAAGGGAAGCACTTCCGCGTCCGCGGCCCCCTGAACGTTCCCCGCTCACCCCAGGGCCACCCCTTGATCGTCCAGGCCGGTTCCTCGGAGAACGGAAAGAACCTTGCGGCCCAGTATGCCGAGGCCGTTTTTACTGCGCACCAGACCTTGGCCGGCGCACAGGAGTTCTACACGGATCTGAAGGCACGAACGGCAGCCGCAGGAAGGGACCCGGAAGGCATTAAGATCCTGCCCGGCATCGTACCTGTTATCGCTTCGACCGAGGCCGAAGCCCTTCGGCTGGACCGTGAGCTTGATGAACTGATCAAACCCGAGTACGCACGCGAACAGCTGGCCCGGACCTTGCGGCTTGCGCCCGAAGACCTGCCCTTGGACCGGCAGCTTCCCGCGGACCTGCCCTCCGAGGACGAGATCGAGGGAGCCAAGAGCCGCTACACGCTGATCGTTGAATTGGCACGCCGCGAGCAGCTGACCGTCAGGCAGCTGATTGGACGGCTGGGTGGAGGCCGTGGGCACCGAACATTCTCAGGCACGCCGGAACAAGTGGCGGACGCCATCCAGGAATGGTTCCAGGCCGGGGCAGCTGACGGCTTCAACATCATGCCGCCTGTTCTTCCTTCGGGTCTGGAGATCTTCGTGGACCAGGTGGTGCCGATCCTGCAGCAGCGCGGCCTCTTCCGCACCGAGTACACGGCCACCACCCTGCGGGGGCACTACGGGCTGGAACGGCCCGCCAACCGTTATGCGGGAAGCGCCGCCCAGGAGCTGACGTCGATTGGTTCCGCCTTCTAGGCCGACCCCGCAGGTGGGTTGATCAACGTTTGGGCCAGCTCCACGATGGCCCTTCGAGTGCTCCGAGGCCCTTGATCCTGGTTTCACCCAGCTCCTTGTAGAGCTCGTGCTCATGGGCAGACCCGGTCTCCCGCAATGCCGTGAGCAGCGCTTCGGAATGGGTCACGACAATCAGCTGGCTGTAGGCGCTGGCCTGGACGATCAGTCCGGCCAGCGCCGGCATCAGGTCAACATGCAGGCTGGTCTCGGGTTCGTTCAGCACCATGAGTTCCGGGGGTCGCGGAGTCAGGAGGGCGGCCGTGAGGAGCAGGAACCGCAAGGTCCCGTCGGAGAGTTCTCCGGCTTTCATCGGCCTGAGCATGCCCGGCTGTTTGAGTTCCACACTGAACCTGCCGTCGTTGACAGCGATGTCCAGCCGGCTTCCCGGAAAAGCGTGGCCGACGGCGGCATCCAGCTTCTTCTCGAAGCCCACCTCCCGCAGTGTCTGGAGGGCGGCGGCGAGATCCCTGCCGCTGTGGTGCAGGACAGGCGTGCGGGTCCCGATCTGCGCCTGGCGGGCGGGAGCGTCCGGGTCCGTGCGGAAGTGGTCATAGAAGCGCCAGGAACGCACTGAGTCCCGCAGCCGCAATACCTCTGGCGCACGGTCCTGATCCGAAACTTCCGTGAGCAGGCTTTGGAAGGTATCCAGACGCCGCGACAGCTCTGTCCACTCACCGTCGACACCACGGAGTTTAGCCAAACTGCCCTTGCGGTCCACCAACAATGATCCGGGCCTGGCCACCGGACCCGAAAAGATTTGCTCCCGCTTGATTTCGGGGTCCAGGGCGAACGCTGAGGGACGTGGACGGCCCGTCTCCTGGTCGAATCCTGTCCCTCCAGGAACAGGCATGCCCAGGTCCACCAAGTAGCCGAAGTCGTCCCCGGAGTAGCCCAGCTTCAGGTTCACGGAAGCCTGGCGGACAGTGCCTTGCACAGGCACCTCACCCCGGCGCATGGCGTGACTGATGTTCTCAGGTCCAGCCCAGAGCGTCGATGCCAAACCGCCATCCCGGGCCAAGGCGCCCACCACGTTACCCGCATCCCCTCCCCCGCACTCAGCCAGCAAGCGCAGCGCCCGGTACAGCGACGACTTTCCACTCCCGTTGGCTCCGGTCACCACATCCAAACCATGGAGCTCGATGGCAAGGTCCCGGATGGAGCGGTAATTGGCAATGGCCAGCGTCCTGATCACGGGTTGCCGGTCACAAAGGGAATTTTCCGGAAAGTTCGAGGGCTCCGGCACACATCCAGGCCGCGAGGCGATCCTCTGTGCTCGGGCCACCATCCAAGGGGCTGGTCAAACGGGGCCTTCGCACCCAGCAGCCGGCTTCTTCTGCTATCAGGGCACCGGCAGCGAAATCGTGCTCGTTCAGGCCACGCTCACCATACGCGTCAAAGGTCCCATCAGCCACCAGGCAAAGGTCCAGCGCAGCAGAACCCAGCCGACGAACATCCGCGAAACCTTCCATGAGCTGGGCCAGACCCGCTGACTGGTCTGCCCGGGTACCGGGGTCGTAGCTGAACCCCGTCGCCAGGATCAGGCCGGTCCGTCCGGGAACAGGGCCCACCAGCGCAGTGGTTTCACCTGCCGTTTGCAGGCGGGCTCCCTGGCCACGGGCTGCCGAATACACGCGCCCAAGGACCGGTGCGTGAACGACGCCGGCCAGCCACACGCCGTCGGAATCCGCCACGGCAACAGAGGTGGCGTAGTAGGCGATGTTGCGGATGAAGTTCGTGGTCCCATCCAACGGGTCAATGGACCAGCGATACCCCGAGGGGCTACTGGGCCGCGTGGTCCCGTGTTCCTCCCCCGTGATGGTGTCGCCGGGCCGTTCGGCCAGGATCGCTTCCCGGACCGCGTTCTCTGCAGCGACGTCAAAGGCCGTGACCCAATCGCCGGCCTCGCCCTTGTTGGTGGTCTCCAGGCCGTCGCCCGCAGTACCGCTGACGGATCGCCGGGCCAGCACGGCGGCTCCTGCGGCCGCCGCACGTTTGGCGATCGCAAGCAGTTCAGTGACGTCCGTCATTTGGCTTCGGCCTCCGCTGCTGCCCCGGTGTCCGCCGCAGCTTCTGTCCCAGTGTCTGATTCCGTTTTTGCCGGGCCGTTGGCCAGGAGATCGCGGAAGCCGTCCTCGTCCAGCACTGGAACGCCCAGCTGTTCAGCTTTGTCCAGCTTGGTCCCGGCGCTCTCACCCGCCACCAGGTAGCTCGTGTTCTTGGAGACGGAGCCGGAGGCCTTGCCACCACGGATGATGATGGCTTCCTTGGCTTCATCGCGGCTGAAGTTGGGCAAGGTTCCGGTGACGACCACTGTGAGGCCCTCAAGGGTCCGCGGAACGGAGGTGTCCCTCTCGTCCTCCATCCTCACCCCTGCCGCAGCCCAGCTGTCCACGATCTCGTTGTGCCAATCCACCGCGAACCACTCCTTGAGGGCAGCAGCAATGGTTGGCCCCACGCCGTCGACGTGCGCAATCTGTTCCTCGGTTGCGTTGCGGATGGCGTCCATGGTGCCGAACGCCGTCGCCAATGCCCGCGACGCCGTCGGACCCACGTGCCGGATGGACAATGCCACCAGAACCCGCCACAGAGGCTGCTTCTTGGCCTTCTCCAGTTCCACGAAGAGCTTCTCCGTGGTGGCCGTGGGCTTGGAAGGCGACTTGGCCGTTCCCTTGGTGTAGAAGTACGGCACGAGCTCGTACTGGCCTGTTCCCACCCCCTTGGACCGCTTTTCCCTCCGGATCAGAACGTCCGCGAGGTCCTCACGCGTCAGGCTGAAGAGCCGGGCCTCGCTGGTGAGGGGCGGGATCTCGGGCTCTGCAGGCTGGGTGAGCGCAATGGCCGCTTCCCAGCCAAGGGCCTCGATGTCGAAAGCACCCCGACCAGCCAAGTGGAAGACACGCTCACGGAGCTGTGACGGGCAGGACTTGGCGTTGGGGCAACGGATGTCCACGTCGCTCTCCTTGGCCGGTGCCAACGGAGTTCCGCAGGAGGGGCATTCGGTGGGCATCACGAATTCGCGCACCGGAGGATCTTGTTTGTCGCGCAACGCCAGCACGGGGCCCACGATTTCCGGGATGACATCGCCGGCCTTGCGGAGGATCACGATGTCGCCGATCATCACCCCCTTGGCTTTGACGACGTCCTGGTTGTGGAGGGTAGCCATCCCCACCGTTGAACCCGCGACCTTCACCGGCTCCATCAAACCGAAAGGCGTCACGCGCCCCGTCCGGCCAACGTTGACGGCGATGTCCAGGAGTTTGGTGTGCACTTCCTCCGGTGGGTACTTGTAGGCAGCGGCCCATCGGGGTACGCGGGAGGTGTAGCCCAAGGCGCGCTGGGTGGCGAAGTCATCGATCTTGACCACGATGCCGTCAATTTCATGCTGAAGGTCGTGGCGGTGCGCGCCGTAGTGCGCGATGAACTCCAGGACTTCCTCAAAGGTTCCCAGCACTTTGAGATAGGGGCTGACAGGGAGACCCCACTGTTCCAGCAGCTTGTACGTCTCGGACTGGCTCTTGGCGTCCAGTCCCTCACGGGCTCCGATGCCATGGACATACATGCTGAGCGGACGCTTTGCCGTTTCAGCCGGGTCCTTCTGGCGCAACGAACCCGCAGCAGCGTTGCGGGGGTTGGCCAGGGGGGCCTTGCCCGCGGCCACCAGGGTCTCATTGAATTCAACGAACGCCTTTGAAGGAATGAACACTTCCCCGCGGATTTCCACTTCGGAGGGGTACCCGGACCCGCTCAGTTCCCGTGGGATCTCCTTGATGGTGAGCACGTTGTGGGTGATGTCTTCACCGGTGGTGCCATCGCCACGCGTCGCCGCGCGGACAAGCTTGCCGTCCCGGTACAGGAGGTTCACGGCAAGTCCGTCGATCTTCAACTCCGTGAGCCAAGCGATGGGTGGGACGGAATCTCCAAGCTTTGCTACTGACGCTTCAGCCTTGCGGACCCAGGCCTCGAGCTCCTCCAGGGAAAAAACGTCGTCCAGGCTGTACATACGCTGCAGGTGTTCCACCGCGGCGAAAGCCGAGGAGACTTCACCACCCACTTCCTGCGTCGGTGAGTCATTGGTGACCAGTTCCGGGTGGAGGGCTTCCAGCTCTTCCAGCCGACGGTAGAGTTCATCAAATTCGGCATCCGAGACCGTAGGCGAATCTTCCTGGTAGTAGGCATACCGGTACTTGCGGACGAGGTCCGCAAGTTCCTCGTATTCCTCCCGAAGGGACCCCGACGGTGGGGTCCCTTCCTCTGCGACGATGGCCGCAGCCGCCTCTTGGGTTGTGGTGTCGACCGGATCCGGATTCTCTGGTGTGCTCACAGGTCTATCTTGCCGCAACCGGCCGACATTCTGGCCCAACAGACTCCTAGCTGCGGTTTTCCGGGGGCATGGCGATCTGCAGTTTGCGGACCTTGCCCCTGCCCACAATGTATCCGCGTCCGGGAATGAAGTCCTTGCTGATGCGGCCCAGCGAGGTATTGAGGAGGGTGTCGCCCTCCACGTCCCCGGGGTTGAGCAAGAGTCCTCGGCGTCCCGACTTGAAGGGCTGCGCCAAGGACCATGCCTGGGACCAGGTGGAGGTTTCGGACTCGCCCACTACCCATTGGTCTGCCTTGATGGCGGCGGTCACCAAGCGGCCCACTCCCGACTCTGCGAGGGTGTCCGTGAACTCGGTCAGACCTTCAATGAAGATTGCCATGCTGCCCGGGTTGTCGGACGCTTTGTCGATGAGGTCGTCAATGACATCGGAGACCTCATCGGGCCCTACCAGCGAGCGGCTCCATATGTTCAACGACGCCACGGCCGAGCGGCGTGAGCCGATGTAGATCAGGTCGGTACGCGGGTTCGAACGCCGCAAGGCGTACGCCAGGGTGACAAGCGCAACAGTCCGGCCGGAGCCGGGAGGACCTGCCAAGAGGAGCGAACCCTTGGCGGCGATGGCCGCAGAACCCAGCGATTCGTCGTCGACACCAATAACAGGGTTGTCCGGGGCCCCGGAGGGCAAGATGTCCAAGTCCACGAGCTCGGGAAGGCGCTGGATCTGCGGTGCCTGGTCCAGGCCCTGGCGGACCATTGCCTGGCTCAGCTTGGCCACCTCACGCGCCTGGAGGGCCAGGTTGGAGTTCCCTCCGAGCACGGCGAGCTGGACTTCCAGTCCGTCCAGCAGCCCGCGCCCGGGTGGCGAGGCAGCGCTGAGGACGTCCTTGGGGACATCCATGGTCATGTAGTCGTCCTCGGAGCTCAGCCGCAGCACCAACCGCTTCTGGATGGAGGCAAGGAGCGACGCCGGAACGGAGTTGGTGCGGTCACCGCTGACGACGAGGTGGATGCCGAGGGGACGGCCATCCGTGGCGAGTGTCAGGAAAATGTCCCACAGTGCGGACAGGTTGCTGTACTCGTAGCCTTCACGGAAAGCCGACATGCCATCCACCAGGACGAAGATGCGCTTCTCGTCCGGCCGGTTGGCCAATTGCCGGTATTCGACAATGGTGGAGGCCCTGACCTCGGCGAAGCGTGCCGCCCTGTCATCGGCCACTTCCTTGAGCCAGCGCAACAGGCGGCCAACACGCTCAACGTCGTCTCCATTAATGATTTCGCCAACGTGCGGAAGACCGTCCAGCATCTTAAGGCCTGAGGAACCACAGTCGATGCCGTACACGTGCACCGGACCACCGCGCGGAGTCACGGCTGCGGCGATGGCAATGCCCCGCAATGCTGCCGACTTGCCGGATCCGCCCGTACCGTAGACGGCCATGTTGCCGTCCTTGTCCGGCTCGTAGAACACAGTGGGCTGGTCCTGGTGGGCGGGATCGTCGGCGACACCCAACAACAGCCGCTCGTCGGTGCGGGGGTTGGGGAGCTTGGAGAAATCGTAGGTCATGGCGAGTTCGTTGAGCCACGGTTTCCGCGGCGGAGCAACGGACAGGACGTCGGCCGCACGGATGATGTTTGCCGTCATACGGGCGATGTCGTTGGGCCCGGCGGGCTCTTCTTCCACCTGCGCCTCCAGCGGCGGCTCCCACACCGCTCCGGAGCCGAAAGCCATCTCCACGATGTCGATCCGGGGTCGTTGGGGCTTCTCTGTGCTCCAGCCACCGGCATAGCCGGTTTGGAAGCCCTGGATCCGCCCGGGCCCTGTCTTGGCCGCTCCACGGCCGGGAATGGACGGATCGAAGTAGGCGGCAGTAGGGACACCCAGGATGTCCACCGCGTCCACTTCATCCGCCATGCGCAAGGCGACACGGAGGTTGGTGTTGGCCCGCAGGTTGTCTTTGATGACACCTGCAGGGCGCTGGGTGGCCAGGATGAGGTGCAGGCCCAGGGAGCGGCCACGGGCCGCGACGTCCACTACGCCGTCAACGAACTCGGGGACTTCGGTGGCAAGGGCGGCGAATTCGTCCACAATGATGATCAGGTACGGCGGAGCCTCAGGGTCGGCTTCGCGCTGGAGCGCCAGGAGGTCCTTGGCTTTTTTCCTGTTCAGTAGCCGTTCGCGGTAATGCAGTTCTGCCCGCAAGGAAGTCAAGGCCCTGCGCACCAGGTGCGGGGACAAGTCCGTCACCAGGCCCACAGTGTGCGGCAGACGCAAGCAGTCCGCGAAAGCAGCCCCGCCCTTGTAGTCCACAAAAAGGAAGCTCACGCGGTCGGGGCTGTAAGCGGCGGCCATGCCCATGACCCAGGACTGCAGGAACTCGGATTTACCGGCACCGGTGGTTCCGCCCACCAGCGCGTGCGGGCCCTCGTTCTTCAAGTCAAGGTAGAACGGCTCCACGCCTTTGGAACCCACCAGAGCACGGAGGCTGCCATTGTCCTTGCGGTTGGGAACCGCGGTGGCGTGCACGGAGTTGTTTTCCTGCCACCGCTCAGCCACGGCGTGTGGGTTGTCCATCAGTTCTTTGCCGATCAGCGTGGCGTAGGAGACGGCGCGCGGGAGGTCGGAGTCGTCCTCAAGCGGGTTTCCGACGTCGACCAGCGGCGACATCATGCGCGCCAGCTGGGTGGCGAGATCGGCGTCGAGGCTTTCGCAGCTTACCGGGTAGGTGTGGCGGCCCAAACGGACCTGGCCCGTCGTGGTGCCGTGGTCGCCGTCGACGGAGAGGAAGTCGCGGCATGCGGCAGGCAGCGACTGCACATTGGCCGCCACCCACATCACGTGCACGCCGTAATCGGGCCCACGCTCGACCAGCCTTGTGAGGCGGCCCCGGTCGACGGGGGCGTCGTCCTCCACGATCACCAGGACGGCCGGAACCATCGGGGCGGGAATTTCTTCACTTTCGTCCTTGAGTGCCGGACGCGGCTGCGGGCCGGGCTCCTTGGACAAGGCCTCGCGCTCTTCCACGAGGTTCTCCAGCCGGGACAACAACGCCGCGCCCGCGCCCGGGCCGGCGGCAAGATGGTCACCGGCGAGCGGGCTGTGGCCCGAACCGACATGCGGGAGCCACTGCAGCCAATCCCAGCGCTCACGCGAACGCGGCGACGTCAGGGCGGTAAGGACCACCTCGGCGGGTGAGTGGAGGGCCACCAGCTGGAGCACCACGCCGCGGGCCACATCGTCCACGACGCTGCGATCGCCGGCGACGCCGAAGGAACCGGAGGTACGCAGCTGCGACACGATCGGCACGCCCTCGATCACTCGGACCTGCTGCAGGCATTCCTGGATTTCGCGCATGTACTGCGGTTCTGTCTCATTGGCGGCAGGCTCATCGAAGGGGATGCGCGAAGGTGCGGATCCCAGGCCGAAGCGCACACCCAGGAAGTGCTGGTGTTCGGGGCGGTTGGTCCACAATAAGGGGCCCAGTTTGTAGATGGCGTCCACGGTGTCGCTGACCGACGGCGCTTCCTGCAGCCGTACGGCACGCTCGATGTTCTGCTGCCTGTCGATGTCCTCGCGGAAGGCCAACATTGAGGCCTTGAACTGCTTGTGGCCTTCCTTTACCTGGCGCTTGCTTTGCATCTTGTGGTCGACGTAGTGACCGACAATGAACAGCGGCATCATGGCCATGAAGAGCACAGACAACAGGTTCTGCGTCACGGCGAAGAGCACACCGCCCATCAGCAGTGGCGCAACCAGCATGATGTACGGGAACGGTTGGTGTTCAGGCCGCTTGGGGCCGGCCGGCGGGACCCGCTTGGGTGATGCGAACCGTGGCAGGACGCGCGGTGAGCGGTTGAAGTCAACCAGCGGCGAGGAGGGTCCGCCGCCGTGGTTGCGGGACAGCGAGACTACTCCCACCGTCGTATCGCCAAGGGTCACTGTGTCCGAGGACGCCAGCGTCGCCCGGGTGACCGGCAGTCCGTCCATGAGCAGTCCGTTGGCGGAGTTCGTGTCCACGATTTCCACGGTCTCCCCCACTGTGATGCGGGCGTGGCGCTTGGAGGTGAGCGGATCCGAGAGGCGGATGTCAGCGTCCCGGTCCCGGCCGATGTAGCTGGTCCCGAACGGCAGCGAAAATTCGCGGCCGACGTCGGGCCCTGACATCACGCGCAAGGTCGCCGCCGCGGGTCCCCTGTTGGTCCCGTGGCCGGTGGAGGCGAATTCCTCGCTGACGTGGGCCAGCGAAACCTTGGATCCCGGGCGAAGACCGGACTCCAGCAGGTTGTCTGTCGGTCGGAGAACGTGGCCGGAGAGGCCACCGCCGACGAACGCTTCGTCCACGCTGATGGACAGGTTCGACGGCGGTTCGGTCCCCTTGCGTGCGGGGTCGGCGGCCCATAGTTCGGTGGCAATGTCGGCCACGGTGGCACGGCCATCGACCGTTACGGCGAGGTCCTTTGCTTCCGCAGGGTCACGCCGCAATGTCAGGCGGAACTTCATCCTTCGTCGACTCCACTCATTTTCTCAAGAAGATGCAGGTCAGCCGGCGTTACCAAGTGGGACGTCACGGCGTGCTCCACCAGACGGGCCCGGCGGTTGGTGGCAAGTTTTCCTGCTCCCCCGCGCAGGCCCACAACGCCCACCCGGTCCAGTTTGTCGCACACGTTATCGAGCTTGCGGTTGAACCGGGTGAGGGCCCAGCCCAAACGCTTGGCAGCTTCCGCGGAGGACGGAATGGCACTGAAGCCGGTACCCTCCCGCCGCAGCATGGGTTCGGCCAAGGCAACAATGAGCGCCTTCTGCGAGTCAGTGAAAACCACAGGCCCGATGGTGGTGTCCCCGGCCTGGTCGTCGTCGCGGGCCTCGTGCCGGAAAGACGGTGTTTTCAGGTGCACCGCGAACTCGTAGGTGGTGGGGCCAGCGGTGAAGATGACGTTGGTGTGGCTGAACACCAGCGGAATCCTGGCACCGGGTGCAAGCCACGCCTGCATGCCGCCCGAGCCGTCCGCGATGGTGGCGGAGAGCATGCTGCCAACGTTGCTCAACCACCAGATCCCGTCGTAACGGGCAATCTGCAGGAAGCGGCGGTGCAGGTACGGGTTGTCGTCAACCTCGAGATCGCCTTCGCGGCCGATATCGAAGACGTCTTCGTCGGATGGTTCGTACCATTCCCCACAGAAATCTATTGCTAGATCCCCCATGATCTGTGCCTCCTCAGTGGGCGGTGTGACTTTTGCGTTGGCCGGTTGCTACTCCACACAGGCGATGGAGCCCTTCTCTCCCGGAGATGCCGAACCGTCAGCACGGACAATGATGACCTGGATGCAGAGCTTCTCTTCCTTGCCAAAATAAGCACGGGCCTTCGGCTCCTTGACGGACTCGTAATCGCCTTCGGGGATGAGGGCGGTCCGGTACCGCCATTTGTACGTGTCACCGGGCTTGGTTTGCGGATTGGTCCAGCTGAAGTTGGCGAAGTCCGGCTTGGCAGGGTCCCGGCTTCCGGTCAGGCCTTCCACCTCCGGTACTCCGCCATCGCCCAGGGGATCCGCGGGCTTCACGCTTGCTGCCTCAGTCGGTACGACCTTCGGCTGCGCGTTGGCGCCGAGGACAACCCCGACGACGATCGCGACCACCAGGACCGCGGCACCAGTCACCGCGAGCCACACGTTGCGCTTGCTGTGGTCAACAGCCGGTGCTTCTTCCTGGGTTTCGGATGCTGCCCTCGATGAGGTGCGGCTGACCGTGTCGTCGACGTTCGCCGTCCGGCCCGATGGCTGCCAGCCACGAAGGACCGTGGATTCGCCGGAGTCGGTGTCAGCCCCTGCTGCCTGCTGGGTATGGAACTGCGGAAGCGGCTGTTGTGGGGACGCCTGCTGGGCGGGCGCTTGCCAGGCAGCGGGCTTGTGCGTGGTCTGCGACGCGTTGGCAGCATGCGCCGTACCGCCTGGCACAGTGGACGGGAAAGTGCGTGCCGGGAAGGTAGGGGCGGAGCCGGCCGTGGCAGTGCCCGATGCGTCCGGATCGATCGATGCGATGCTTCTGACCCGTGTTTCCTCGACGTTGTCGTCAGGGTGTTGCTCATCCCCATGCCCGGGTTCTTCGAGCACCTCGAAGGGCGTCACCGACAGGTTCAGCTCGGCCTGGATGCGCTGCAGCGCCAGGGCGAAAGCATGCGCCGAGGAGTAGCGGGATCCGGGAGACTTGGCCATGGCCGTTGCCAGCGCGAGTTCCAGGGATTCCGGGACGTCGGCACGGCCAAGCCTGGGAAGGGGTGCGTTGGTGATGCGGGAGATCAGTTCGCGCTGCGAGTTGTCCTGCCCGGGAAGCACGAACGGTGAGCGGCCCGCCAGGAGCGTATAGAGCGTGGCGCCCAGGGCCCAGATGTCGACCGGAACACCGTCCACTGCGCCGCCGCGGAACTGCTCGGGCGGCGACCATGGAATGGACATTCCGGCGTCGTCCTCGGAGTCGGCACCGATGGTGCCGGAGATACCGAAGTCCGTCAGTGCCGGACGGTTGTAGTCGGTGACAAGAATGTTGGCTGGCTTGATGTCCCGGTGCACGATTCCGGCCCGGTGGGCGGTCTCGACGGCGGACGCCACCTGGATGCCAACGGCAAGGACCTCGTCTACACTGAAGCGCTGGCGCCTGTACCGCACATCGAGGCTGGGCCGTGAGCAGTACTCCATAGCCAGGTACGAGTGTCCGGTCTCGGTGATCTCCGCTTCGAAGATCGTCACGATGTAAGGGTGCGAGGACAGCTGCGCCATCAGGTTGGCTTCGGACTCGAATCGGCGGCGGGCACCCTCGGTCTTGAGGTCCGACAAAAGCACCTTGACGGCTACTTTTCGACGCGGCCTGTCTTGCTCGTAAAGGTAGACGTCGGAAAAGCCACCCGAGCCGAGCAGGCTGATGTATTTGAAGCCCGGGATGGGTGGAGGCGGCGCGGGGGGCCTCTTGGAACTCAAAGAATCTCCTCAAAACGCAATGAAATGTCGTCGCCGAGTTCGGCAATGTCGCCGTCCAGCAGGATTGCCATCTCATTCTGGGCAAGTCGGCGGGGTGCCTGGCCTTCGCGGATGAGCACGGTGCCATTGGTGGCTTTGAGATCGCACAGCATCACGTGCCACCCTTCCAGCCGGACCTCCACGTGGGACCGGGAGATGTCCCCGCCAGGGCTCTCCACCTGGACCAGCCGGGGCATGGTGCCACCTTGGACACGCGAAACCGAGGGCTGGCGGCCAATGATGAGCGACTGGTCCAGGTCGATCAGTTCCCCGGTGGAAAGCCGCATGCGGCCCAGGCGCGGCCGCGGAACATGAACGGCATCCCCGCTGATGGGAACGCCACACACCGAGCACAGCGGATAGGTGGGCGGATTGGCGTGCCCCTCTGAACAGACTCTGGCAAGGACGCTCGGGCCGCTGACAGCAGGGGCGTCACCGGATGTCGCGGCCTCCCCCACGTCATTGGTCCGGGGTAGGCTGCTTTTCATGATGGTCTGGCCGTCGTGGTCCGAGTCTTCATCCACGGCGCCGCCCGCGGGTGCCAGTGCCGGTGCAGGTGTCCAGGCAGCCGGAACCTGCGGTGCCGGCGGCGTGGACGGCGCGCTGCGGAGCCAGGGAACCGACTCGATCAGGCCGCCGGATGCGGCCGAAGCGGCGGATTGACCGACTTCCGGCGCAGGCACAAGCGTCAAAGGTTCCGGGGCGGGTTGTTCCGTTTCCGACGCCGGTTGTGGAGCCGACGGCGGTTGTGGAGCCGGTGCATGGGTGGCAGGGGCGTCGTGGTCATCAGCCTCGCTCTCCAGGCGGACTGCAGCGTCCTCGATATTGCGCATCACCGTCTTATCCCACAGGTGATCGTAGTTCGTGGTGTTTTCCAGCGAGGGGCTCAACGGATCCGTGGTGCTGGTGTGGACCGGGACCTCGTGGTCGTTCGCAACAAGGTCCTCAACGCTTCCGGCTGGAGAGGGATCCCCGGCAATGGAACCGACGTCCAGCAAGCCCGTTCCGTCCTCATCGACGTGGGATTCCGCAGCATCTTCGGCGGCATCGAGGTCAGCCGCCTCCGGTTCCTCGGATCCGGATTCGTTCCCAGAGGCGGATTCGTCGCCCGGAGCAGACGCGTCGCCGAGGTTCCCGTTAATGACGGGCGCTTGACCGGGTGCAATCGTCAGTCCAAGGTCGGTTTCGTGGTATCCGATCATGGTTTCGTCGGAGACAGAAACCGCAGATGCCGGCATCGGAGGCTCCGCCGCTTTCGGCGTGAGGGCAGGATCCGCACCTGCCGGCTCAGAAGCCGGTTGCGCCGTCGGAGGCTCCTCCAAGGGAGCGCCCTGGCCACGGGCTTCCAGGGACGCCAACAGCACCACGCCGTCCTTCACCGGGAGGGCATCCAAACGCGGGCGGTCCGTCGCGCCGGCAGCGTTTGCCCCGATGTGGATGCTCAAGGAAGTGGCTCCGACAATGCGGCGCTCAGTCCACGTGGTGACCTCACGGCCTGTGAGGTGTTCCTGGCGATCGGCCAGTTGCACTACCAATTCGAGGTCGCCCCGGAGGAAGACCCGTAGCGCATCCTTGGAATCAATAATTCCGAACGGCGGGATCCTGCTGAGCGAAACACCAAAAGCCTCGGTCACCTCGTGCAGGACCTCATGGGCTTCGGGCGATGAGGCCAGTAGTTCCCACACGGTGTCGATCAGGGCGTGAGGCGTTTCCGGACCGAGAAGTACAGCTGTTCCGTTGCGGATAACACCAAACCACCCTCCCTGCCGGTACCGCGTATGGGACAGGAGACTACTGCTTGCCATCGGTGTCTTCCTCGTAGTCAGTGCCGTTTACCCAGGCTTTGGGGAGGGTGTCCTCCTCCACGTCTGTCCCGACTTCCGGGCGGGGCGCCGTGATGGCGATACCGGCGTCGTTCAGTACGTTCTTGGCATCAACCACAATCACCGTGACGTTATCGCGTCCGCCGCTTCGCAGCGCCGCCTGGATGAGCGCGTCCACGGCATCCTGGGGGTGGGCCACTGTGCTGAGGATCCGGAACATGTGGTCATCGCCAAGTTCACCGTTGAGACCATCCGAGCAGACCATGATCCGGTCGCCCTCCTGGATGGGAAGGAGCCAAAAGTCCGCTTCGGTCTCATCCCCGGTGCCCAGGGCACGCGTGACCACGTGGCGGCGCGGATGGACGGCAGCCTGCTCCGAGGTGATGTCCCCGGAATCGACGAGCTCCTGGACTTCCGAGTGGTCTACGCTGATCTGCGCGAACTCACCTTGGCTCAGCCGGTACGTCCGGGAATCGCCGATGTTCATCACCAGCCAGTACGGCAAACCCATCTGTTCCACCACCACCACGCCCGAGAGCGTGGTCCCCGCGCGGGCTCCGGTGGCCTCCCGGATGGCGGCGTCGGCTTTCGAGAGGCATGCCTGCAGGTCCGCGGCAGAGGCGGTCCGCAGCCCTGAGGCGAGCTCGGGAGCGCTCCCGAGGGTGCGCACGCACATGCCACTGGCAATCTCGCCGGCCTCGTGGCCACCCATGCCATCAGCGACTGCGAACACCGGATCGGCAGCAATGAACGAATCCTCGTTCAGCTCCCGACGCAGTCCCCGGTCCGTTCCGTAGCCGTAGCTAAGCCCGAACGAGGACCCGCCGGCGGCTGGGACGGCATCGGCGTTGGCGTTGGTGGCCGGCTGTGAATTCATGCTTGTCCTAGGTGGAAGGAACGGTCCCCGAAATGAACGGTGGAACCTGGCCGGACGAAAGATGCCTCGCCGGGTGTGAGCCTGGTTTGCAAGCCATCAGGGGTGGTGACAGCGCTGCCGTTGGTGGAGTTGCGGTCCGTCACCCACACGCCATCCCCATCCACGCGCAGGTGCAGATGGGTTTTGGAAATCGACCTGCCGGGATCTGACACCGGCAGGAGCTGCTCGACGACTTCCCCGGGCTGCGCAGCGGGATTCCGTCCAAGAAGGACACTTCCGCCGAGCTGGACGTCCTGGCCGTCGTCGACCCGTATCCGCAGGACAGCCTGTGCACGGGCCGTACCAGGACGCATCTGGGTGCGCTCGACGTCGTCGTCAGGATGGGCGGCCAGGCCGGGCGCCGGAACCGTGGGAAGCTGCGGCGCGACCGGAGCTTCCTGCGCTGCTGGCGCCTGCTGCGTGAGAGGCGCTTGCTGCGGAGCCGGCACCTGTCGGGGCGTAGGCGGCCGCCACTGGTTGGGGTCATGGGAGGGTTGCACGGCCGGCGCGACGGACGACGCCGGTGCGGCCTGATGTGGCGAGGTGACCTGAGCGGGAGTCGCCTGGACGGGTGCAGGCTGGGTGGCGGCGACCGGGCCGGACGGGCGTCCCGACGGCACCGGGGAGATCACTGGTTGTACCGGCGGCAGATCCATGGGAGCGAAGCTGTAAGGACCTTGGAGACCTCCGGTCGTGACGGGATTGCGGCCGGCATTGACGTCGAACACCAGGGTCTTTGCCGCCTTGTCGTGCCAGCCGCGCACCTTGCCGTTGGAGTCCCAGGCGTTGGAGAGCACCACCAGGATGGCCCAGACAACCCCCAGCACCATCAGCGGCAACGCGATCCATAGCACAAGACCCAGGAGGCCCAACGCCGACAGGATGACAGCAGCCAGTGACCCCACGATCAGGACAGCACCTGTCAGGATGCCCCGGACAAACACTGCGCCGGCGCCCGGGGCGTAGCCATCGGCGTCAGCGCTGCGGATTCCCATGAGCTGGTTACCGATGGTGTTTCCGGACTTCGCCTCGAGGGCCAACAGCACGAAGACGTACACCACGGTCACGGCCAAGCCGATGCTGCCAAGGAGAACCAGCAGTCCGGTGTCGTAAACAATGAAGCCGTTCCGGCGCGTTTGGGTAATGCCCGCGATGCCGATGGCAAACGTTGTGGCGAGGACTGCCACAGGCCCCAGCCAGTCCAACACTGCCGCGCCCAGCCGTTTCCCGGCCGAAGCGGGCACGAGCTCGAGCTTGGTGGTCATAGTGGTCCCTCCCCCTGGCCCAGACGTCCGTTCCGGGACGGTGCTTGTCCCCGGAGGCGCCGGCGGCGCTGGCGCCGACACTACGGAGATACTACCGGGATCGGCCAGACCCTGCCGGGCAGCCGATTCCAGTGCAGCCCGCTGGGCATGGTTGATGTTGCCCTCCTTGCGGGCTCCGCGGTTGTTCAGCGGCGATCCGCACTGATTGCAGAAAGCAGCACCGGGCCGGACAGCGTGCCGGCAGGCCGGGCAAAGTTCCGTCTCACTGCTCATCGCTGCTGTCCTTCGTGAAGGGCAACTTCAAGCGCCGCGCCGCTGGTTCACCGGGAGTTTGGTTCCGGGCAGGACCTTGTTGACGACGACGAAGGGCCGCCCGGGCGTCGGCCAGCAACGACCGCGGTGAGAACCGCGCCTGCTGCCGCTTCCAGAACCCAACGCTTCCGGTGATGTCGGTCAGCGACGTGTCCACAATCTCCCAGTATTCCTTGACCTCTGTCTCACTCGGCTGACCCGCGCCGAACACTGCGGCGTCCGCGCGGTGGGCAAGCATGGTGGTGGTATTACCGGCGGTCGGGAACGCTTCCGCAATCACCGAGGCAGACTCGCGCCTGGTGGACTTGGTGTCGATCGAGGCACCCATGTCGGTGACAAGGCTCAATACCTCGCTCCATCCTGCGCCGACCCGCTGGGCGGGGTGCCCATCACGGAAACGTGCCTTCCGGCGTCGTGATTTCAACAGCAGAATCAGCAGCAACGGCACGGCGAGAATCGCCAACGGAATCAATGCCACGCCGATCGCGGCAAGCAGCGGCCCCCAGAAGAGCCACGGGTTGTTCTTCTTCTCGTCCGCGTCCAGGGCATCCGGAGTCGAGTCCGGCGGCAGATCCGCGGGCTCCTGCGGCGGGGGCGGCGGCTGCAGCACCTGGGGCTTGGGCTTGGACTTGTTCTGCGGGTCCGGGGGGATTGGAACGTTGTCCTTGGGCGGGGTTGGGTCGAACGAAACCCAGCCAACGCGGTCAAAAGCCACCTCTACCCAGGCATGGACATCCTTGCCGGTGATCTTGACGTCGCCGGCGCCGTTTTCAGGGCTCTTGGGATCCGGATAGAAGCCCATGACAACGCGCGAGGGAATGCCCAGATGGCGGAGCATGAGGGACATGGACACCGCGTACTGCTCGTCGTCGCCGAGCATCTGCTTGGCCGAGAGCATGTTGCGGATGCGGGCCGCGCTGTGGCCGGGGAGGCTCGGAAGCTGCCCCTCCGCTACCAGGCCGTTACTGAAAGCTCCGCTCTTTTGGAAGTGCGCCTCGATCTGCCGGACGCGGTCGATCGCGGTCGGTGCGTCCGCCGACAATTCGTTAGCCTGCGAAGCGACGATCGGCGGTACTTCCTCGGCGTCGGGCAGCGTGAGCTTGGCGAAGTCATACTGGGTCAGCTGCCCGTGCTCCAACGTTCCGGGATCGGAGACCTGGACGGTGTAGTTCTCGCCCTTGCCCAGGCCCTTGGTGGTCACCGCGGTGTCGGTGCCCGCATTGAAATAGAGCCCCGATGCTGCCCCGGAGGTGTCCGGGAAGCTCATTCCAGTGGTGTGGCGGCCGCCAGGAACAAAGTAGCCTTGGTAATCCTCAACCGTGATGTCCAGCGTGTAGTTGGTGCCTTGCACCGGGCTCCCGGCATCGGCCAGCGTGTTCAGCGACTTCGCATCGCCCACCTTGCTGAAGTTGCCGGAGCTGTTCGGATCCATGGTGTAGTTCAAGCCGTTGAACGCATCCAAGGCCGCCAACCGCACGCGGGCATCCTTTGGCAGGCCCTTGACGGTGAAGAGGGTGGTGTCCTTTTCGTCCTTGACGAAGTTGCGGAAGCTCGCCAGCGGAGTGATGTAATCCCTCGGATCGAACGGCGGGACGATGGTGTTGCGCAGCACTTTCCGGTCATCGCTGGCAGTCACCAAGGGAGAAGCAAGGGCCGTCACGCCCACTGCGACGGCGATGACGGCGGCAGCAGTCCCGAGGCGGCGCAGCTGACCACGGCGGGCCGTACCGGCGTCGGAATCGGGCCTGTTGGCCGAGACGGTCCTGGTGCTGCGCTGGCGGAGCACCTCGCGGCGGAACGTCGCCCAGACAATCGAGATGATCGTCAGGGAAACGCCGCGCTCCACGTTCAGGAAGCCCGAACTGGTACTGAAGGCAATACCGGTGACGAAGAGGACCAACACCGGAAGCAGCGGCCAATAGGGGCTCTTCAACCGCCAGGTCAGAAGTCCGGCGGCCAGGGCCATGATCAGCGCGCTAAGGAACGGCACAATCAGCGTTCCGTTGGCGGTGCCCACGGGAACCCCGACGGTGAGCATGTCCTTCCAGGAGAAAACGATGCCCAGCAGCAGCGTGCGCAGGGAATCCAGCGACGGCAGGACGCCCAGCACAGCAGAATCAGGAACCGCCAGCGCGGAACCGAACAGCATGTAGGCACCAAAAGTCGCAGCTGCCGTAATCAGCAAACCAAGGCGCAGGTAGGCATTCATGACGGCGATGCCGAGCCCAAGGACCACGCCGCCGAGTCCTGCGACCAGGAAGCGTGCGTCGCCGCCGAAGCTCAGCGTGAATCCGAGGACGCCCAGCAAAAGCAGCACCACCAGGGCGCCGCAGTCGACAAAGAAGTGCCACAAAGGGCGGTCGTCAGCGAACATGGATCCGCCTGCAGCGCGTTTGCGGGCATTGGCCTTCGCGGATTTCTCCGCACGCGGACGCACTCGGACGTTGGGCGCGGTGCTCATGCTGCCGCCTTTCGAAGAACGATGGCGAGATCGTCGAGGTCGCCAACGGTGAGGACGGTCAGGTCCGCGATATTGGCCCTCGACGGCGCAGCGCCGGGTTGGACGCGGACGGCCAGGCTGCGGACTCCCGGCGGGACCGAGGCCGCCGCTGAACGCAGTTGCGTGGCGGTGACGTGGCTGCCCACGACGAAGAACACCACGGAGGCATTCGGGACGGTATCGGACAAGGTCCGCGCAAGGTCGACGGCGGTCTTGCGCATGGGTGCGCCGATGATCCGTGTCATGTCGTCCAGCAGGTTACGGCCGGTTTCGCAGCGGAGCGGACCTTTTTGGGTCAGGACATCCAGGTCGCGTTGTTCGCTGATCGCCTGGCGGCCAATGGATCCGGCCACCGAGATCGCCATTTCGAATTCGGCTTCGGTGTCGTACTCATCGGTGTTGATGGACAGGGAGATAGCCAGGTGGGCGCGGCGCGTTTCCTCGAACTGGCGGACCATGAGCTTGTTGGTACGGGCCGTGGTCTTCCAGTGGATGTGCCGTCGGTCATCGCCTGGCACATAATCGCGAAGGGCGTGGAACGAAACATCGGCGCTGGAAAGTTCGGTGGTGGGCATGCCCTCAAGGTCGCGGATGAACCCTGCCGCTGAACCGCCAAGGGCCACCGTCCGCGGGTGCACGAACAGGTCCACGGGTTCGGTCCAGAGCACCCGGCGGCGCAGCAGGTGGAGGGGGTCGGCGCGCACCGAGCGCACGGGTCCGACGACGATCACGGCGCGGCGGGCCGTCGGGATGGTGAACAGGTCCTCATGCACCTGTGCGGGCTTCATGCGGGGCAAGTGGAACACAGCTGTGTTTGCACCGACAGGCAACTCCAGCGCTGCAGGCAGCAACGGGCGTGCCGAAACATTGGAGACCGCGATGCTTCCTACGGCGTCGTCACCTACGGCCACGCGGGTGCGGGCCAGGTCGAGGACCACACCGTACGCCGAGCGGCCCACAATAAAGCCAATGGCCAGGAGGAACAGCAGGAATGCCACCAAGGCCGCGGACTTGGCTTCCTGCCAGCCCCACGCCTGCCCCGCCCACCAGAGCCCGATTGACGCCGCCAGCACTACCCAGCCGAGCAGGCTGACAACGGAGAGGACCGGCCAGGCATAGCGCAGCCAGAGGGCGCGGAATTTTTCCCACACAGGGGCGAGGATCTCCCCCGCTGCTCCGGCCGCCTCGGACCACACGACCGCGGGGTGCAGTTTCCTGGTATTGCCGGGCCTTTTCGGGCCGCCCGGGCGTTTGCCCGCGTCGTTGCCGGAACCACGCGCGGAGCGCAGGGTGCCGCCAAGTGCTGACGTGGCGCGCTTAAGCGAATCAGCAGCCCGGCTCAGGGGTTTGCTGGAGGACATGTGGGGGCCTTTGTTCGAACTGGTGCGAGGAAGGGAAGTGCTGAGGCTGTGCTGGCTTAGGCCGTGGCGCGTTGCTGCGGTGCAGCCACCTCGGAGAGGACGCGCGCGAGCACGACCTCCGGTGTGGCGCCCGAGAATTCAGCCTCAGGATCCATGACCAAACGGTGCGTCCACACCACGGGTGCAAGTTCCTTGACATCGTCCGGCAGCACGAAGTTCCGGCCCTGTCCCGCTGCCCACACCTTGGCGGCACGGACCATGGCCAGCGCGCCACGGACCGAAACACCCAGCCGGGTTTCGGAGGCGTTGCGGGTTTCCTCGCAAAGGCGCGAGATGTACTCAAGCACTGCGGTATCCACGTGGGTTGTCGCCGCGAGGTCTGCCATGTCAGCCACAGCCTGGGTGGTGATCAGGGCAGCCAGGTCCTTCGACCGGTCCTTCAGGTTGGAGCCTCCCAGCAGCCGCACGGTGGAAGCGTGGTCCGGGTAGCCGATGGAGGTCTTGATCAGGAAGCGGTCCAGCTGGGCTTCGGGGAGACGGTAGGTACCGGCCTGCTCAATCGGGTTCTGCGTCGCCAGCACCATGAACGGACGGCCGGCGTCGTAGGTGGTCCCGTCCACGGTCACGCGGGACTCCTCCATGACCTCCAGCAGTGCCGACTGGGTCTTCGGCGAAGCACGGTTGATTTCATCGGCCAGAACGATGTTGCTGAAGACCGGACCCTTGTGGAACTCAAACTTCTGCGTCTTTTGGTCGTAAATGGTCACACCGGTGACATCGGAGGGCAGAAGGTCGGGGGTGAACTGGATGCGGTTGTGCGAACCCTGGACCGTAGCGGCCAAGGCCCGGGCCAGTGAGGTCTTACCGGTGCCCGGTGCGTCTTCAAAGAGGACATGGCCCTCGGCCAGCATCGCAGTGAAGGTCAGCCGAATGACGTGTTCCTTGCCCAGGACGGCCTGGCCCACGTTGGCAACGAGCTTCTCGAACGTTTCTGCAAACCACGCGGCCTGCTCGCTTGTCATAGTCATCGGTTGATCCTGTTCCTTGTGTTGGGGTGCGGAGATGAAGTTGTTGTTGGTGCTGGCCGGAAGTGGCTAGCAACCGCCAGGCTTGGTTCCGCGCAGATCCACAGTCGTGGACTTTACGAACCAGTCGGGGTGGCTGCCCTGGGTAACGCGGTACCAAGGTGTGCCGTTGTTGTAGATGTCCTTGGTGCAGTTGACGTTCAACCACCCTTCCGAGTTGGAGACCCAGCCAACGCCACAGCTTGGGCCGCTCGGGTTGTAGGTATCCGCCTGTCCCGGCTTACCGGGACACGTGTTGTTATGGGCCCTGACCTCGCCCGCCGGAGGCTGCGGCGGTGGCGGCTCGGCACCGCTGCGCGAGGTGTCGCTGCCAACGCGTCCTGCCTGCCCCCCGCTGACGGCACGGACCTGCAGAGTGTGCGTTTCGCTGAATCCGACAGTCTTGGAGAAACTCCGCTGGTCAGTGTTCTGCCAAGCGCCGCCGTCGAGGCTGTACTGGTAGCCGGTAACCGGCCGGCCGTTGCCGTTGGGAGCGTTCCAGGTCCAGGACACCGTCTTGTCCCCCACACCGCTGCTCTTGCTGCCGGTAACGTTCGGAGCATAGGCAAGGCCGTAGGGATTCACGGTATTAGACGCCGGGCTCCGGTCACCGGGCGTGGGGTTCCGGGAGGAGACCGCCCACACCACTACTGCCGTGTCGGCGCCGTTGGGAGCTGCCACAACCCCGCCACCTGCAGGGATCGCGCCGCTGCCGGCACCTGAAGTCAGGGCGTAGCGGTAGCTGATCTCGTTGGCGTTGGCACCGTTCCGTTCTGCCGCGGAGAGCGGGTTGAACGCAACACGGATCTTGCCGCCGTCGGCGTTGGTCTCCACCAAAGCCGCTGACGGAGCGCCCACCATTCCTGGCTTGCCCGCAGCACGAACGGCATTGGACTGCTGGCTCACGCCGCTGACTCCGGCCTTGTTGGTGGCCGATACCGTGAACGAGTAGTCGGCTTCCGAGTTGTCCACCGTGACGTTCTGGGAGGTAGCTGAAACAGCCTGGGAACCCACCACCGCGCCACCGCGGTACGTGGTCAACGTGTAGGAGGAGACGGCGTCGCCATTGTTGTTCGGTGCGGTCCAGCTGACCTGCAACTGGCTCTGGTTACCAACGGACCCGGCGCCCGCCACGGACGGGGCGGCCGGTGTCGCCGGAACTCCGGCCGGGGTCTCCGCGGCCGAGTAGGTGCTCCACTCCGACGGTTCCTTGGCGTCGTTGCGGGCCAGGACCCTGACCTTGTAGGCCACACCATTGGTCAGGCCGGTCCACACGTGGCTGTTACCCGTCAGGTTCTGGATCTGGGGATTCTGTCCTGCCGGGGCGGGGGAAATCTCAAGATCGTAGGACTTGATGGGTGAACCCTTGCTCGCCGGTGGGACCCACGCGACCGAGAGCTGCTTGTCGCCGAACTTCAACGTGGGAGCCACGGGGGTGTCGGGCTTGACGTCGGGACGAACCTCAGCCGAAACCGGGGAACGCTCTGATTCGTTGATGGCGTTCGTTGCCGTGACGGCGAAGTGGTACTTCACGTTGTTGGTAAGGCCAGTCAGCGTACAGGTGTTGGCGGGGCAATCCTGTTTGAAGCCGTTTTCGCCGTACACCGTGTACTTGGTGATGGGCGCACCGCGGTCAGCCGGGGCGTTCCAGGTGAGCAACGCCGTTTGGTCGCCCACGCTTTGGGCCAGAGGTGTGCTGGGCGCCGCCGGCTTGTCCTTGACGGTCAACCGGATGCGGGCCGTGGCGTAGCGGGAGAGCTCGCCCGTCTTGTCCTGCACTGTGTACGCGACAACCATGGTGCCGGTGAAACCACCAGCAGGAGTGACAGTGACGCTGTCACCACCCGGCTCGGCCGTGCCTTGGCCTGTCTCCGTGACGGCCGAAACGATCTTCAACGGCGTGTCCGGGAACGGGTTCGCGTCATTGGCCAGGACGTTGACCGTGACGGGCTTGCCGGACTGCGCGTCCGGCTCAGCGTCGTCGTTTGCCACGGGCTTGGGACGGTTCGACGCCGAAAGTGAGAGCTTGTAGGTGGCCACGGCTTCGAGCCCGCGGCGATCCTTGGCCTTCACCTGCACCGTGCCTGACTGTCCGATCTGGACGGAGTCGTCCGCGGAGGCCTTGAGGGTCTTCCCTTCGATGGAGACCCTGAAGCCTCCGGTGGCTCCCCCTGTCAGCTCATAGTTCATGTTCTGGACATCGTCCGCGTCAGGATCCGAGGTCAGTTTCCGCAGATCCAGGCTCGCTGAATCAGCCTTCGGAACGTCAACATCGCTGCCGAGCAGGACAGGCGGGTTGTTCTTGTTGGGATCCGGCAACACCTTGGTCCGGATGCTCAAGGTGGACTTCAATCCGTTGGGATCGTCCGGACCCGTGCCGTCAGTCACTTCGAAACTGATCGAGCCCGGACCGACGTACTCGGCTCCGGCGGTGTACTTCAGACCGGTACCGCCGTTGGCGACAGGATCTGCTCCGTCGGCGCCGATGAGTTTGATGCGGTCGGTCTGTGTCAGCCGGGGTGAGCGGCCGTCGCGGACCTTCACCCATTCGGCGAGGTCGACCGTTACCGACTGGCCCGAAACCAGCTCAATGACCTCGTCCTTGGCAAGGGTGGGGACCTGCTGGCCGATACCGGGAACCCAGATGATGGCGGTGGACTTTTGACCATCCACGTCTTCCACCGTGTAGGGAACCAGCTGCGGCTTTTCCGTGAGCTCGACGATCACGTTGCCGTCCGGCCCGGGACGTGCAGTGGTCACCTCGGTGCTGACCTTGAGGTTCTCCCCCACACCGTCAGGGTCTTCATCGTTCTTGAGCACGGGAACGTCCACGGCGGTTTTCCCGAGAGTCTGCGCAGAGGTCACGCGGTCGTCACGGGCAATCGGTGCCTGGAGCGGGATGTCGTTCTTGACCACCACGCGGATGCTGGCCTGTCCGACTGCGTCACGGTCGTCGGCCACGGAGTACCGCACGTTCACGGTGCCTTCTGCTGCCGGCGCCGTCACCAGCACGCGTCCGCTGGTCTTGCTGACGTGGGCGTCCAGGCCGGCATCGGCTTCGAGGCTGTCCGAGAGGATACGGATGATGTCGCCGTCGGGGTCGGTGTCGTTGGCGATGGCGTCTACGGCGATCTGCCGGCCGGGCCGTACCTTCACTTCGTCATCCACGGGAGCCGGTTTCTGGTTGTTCTCACCGCGGGGAGCGACGCCGACCGTCACTGTTCCGGTGTTGACCGCGCCCTGGCGGTCAATCACCTTGTATCGGAACGTATCCGTACCCGCGCCGTCGCCAGCGGCGACGAAGTCGATGAAGCTGCTCCCCGCCGTCGCCGTTCCCATGGTGGGTGTGCTGTCGATGCCGATGAGCTGGACCGAATCGCCGTCGGGATCGATGCCGTCCAGCGGAACCGGAATCCGGACGCTGCCGCCGGCCACAACGCGTGCCGTCAGGTTCTTCGGTTGCGGCCGCGAGTTCTGGGTACCTTCCAGCGGAAGGATGTGGATGGTCACCGCGGCCGCGCTCTTCTGGCCCTGCGGATCAACGGCGTTGTAGATGGCACGCACTGTCTTGGGCGTGGGACCGGCGATGAAGCGAAGGGTCTTCTCCGAAATGAAGGCCTTCCCGTCTTCCGCGGGGATGCTCTGCGCCAGTACGGGGTCGACGGAGAGCTCTTCACCCTGTGGATGGGTGTCGTTGTCCAGGACCGGAATGGTGACGACGTCGTTGACGCGCACGTTCACTTCGTCCGGTTTGGGCTGGGGAGCCTCCACGACGGCGGGGGCCGGCACCGGCACGACGCCCACCGTGCCGGTCGCTGAGGCGCGGCCGTTGGACATGGTGTAGCTGAAGACGAAGGGATCTTTGGAGCCGAGAACGTCCGTGACCCGCAGGACGCTGTGGTCAATCACGCTGACAGAGGCGGAGGAGCCATCCGGAACAGTGACGGACTGCAGGACCAGCACGCCACCGGAGGGATCGGAGTCGTTGGCCAGCGGATCCACCAGAACACTTCCGCCCACGGGCAGCAGCGCGACGTCATGGACGGCAACGGGCGCCCCTGCATCCTTGCCGGATTCCACATCGACCCGGATGAGTCCCTGGCTGCTTTGCGGGCCGTTGCTGGCGATGTACGTCAAGTAGATCGGCCCAGGCGTGGTGCTCCTGAACGTGAAGGTGCCGCCGTCGGTCACAGGACCGAGTTCCGCCGGTCCGGCGGCCTCGACGTGGGCCACGCGCAATGCGCCGCCGTTGGGATCGACGTCGTTCTTCAACGGCGCGATGACCAGGTCCTGGCCCACCACGGCTGTCACATGGTCGGCGTTGACCACCGGTGCCAGGGCGCCCGGCGGTTGCACGTTGACCACTATGCGCCCGGTCGTGGTGGCGCGGCCGTCCCACACGGTGATGGTGACATTCTTCTTGCCCGGCGCGGCGCCGGAATCCTGGTAGGTCAGCAGGCCGTCGCGGCGCACCTTCACCTGGTCCTGGTCGTTGTCGGTCTTGGCGTCCAACAGGACCAGGTCGTCGCCGTCAGGGTCCATCCAGTCGGTCAGGATATTCTGGCTGACCGACTTCCCTTGTTCCACCACCATGGTTGTGGGCTCGCCGCGCTTGAAGAACGGAGGCTTGTTCTCTTCGGGGGCCACCACGTGGAGGGTGACCTTGCCGCCCGCCGACAGGCTGCGTCCGTCCGCGGCGTTGTAGTCGAAGACTTCCGTTCCCGGTTTCGCGTCGGCTGGCACTTTGATCTGGAAGGCGGAGCCACCGTAAATGTTTTCCAGTGTGCCCAGCTTGGGGCCGTTGGGTCCCACGGACGCGGTAAGGACATCGCCGTCGGGGTCTGAATCGTTGTCCAGGACGCTCAAAATGGAGGTGCGGCCGGGGCGGACACCGAATTCGTCGGGTTTGGTTTCCGGCGGGCGGTTTGGCTTGGTGCGGTCCGGCAGGACGTTGATGGTGTTGTTGTCCGCGGACTCCTGGTCCTGGTCATCGGACTGGTTCTTCGGCGGGACAACATCGTCCCAGTTATTGACCAGTTGCATGTTCTGGTTGACCAGCCACACGCTGCCCGAGTTCACGTCGTTGAGGACCACGAGGTCACGGTTGACACGGAACACGTAGCTCGGCGAAGCACTGGCTTTGGGGACGTCGTTCTTTTTGTCGTCGGCGTCGTTGTCGCAGTCGCGGATGTATTTGTTGGCGCCCGCCCAAGCGGCGTGGACGCACTTGCTGACCTGGACCGGAGCCGCGGGGACGCCCTCACCCTCAGCGTTGACCGTGGCGGCCGTGGAGCCGTCCAACGGCTGCTTCAGCAGTGCCTTGCGGGTGGCGATGGCCACGTAGCTGCTGTCCTCGCTGGTCTGCTGGAGTTTGGCTTCCCGGGCATCCTGCAGCTGCAGCCTGCGGCCACCAGGAAGGAACAGGTTCCCGGAAGCCGCGTCCAGGACCACAGGCTTGTCCCCCACCACGGAAAGCTGGAGATCACCGGCACCTTTGAGCTCATCAACTTTGGTGACCTCGGAATTGGTGCGCTGGCCGTCGGCGTCGACAGTAATAACCGAAATTTCGCCCTTGCCGGGGTCTGCCGTGTAGATGCGGTTGTCCGTGCCCACCGCTGAGACCAATCCCTGGTCCCCGGTCAGCACGGGTTCGGTTCCCTCCTCATCAAAGCCGTTGACAGTCGAGGGAGAAAGCGCCCACACCTTGCCGCGGGCGGGGTCCGTCACGGAGAGGACGGTGGAACCGTAGCTCACTTGTGACGACGACGGGAGCTGCTTGTCGCCGCCGAGCTTCAGGTTGGCGGCCGAGACCTGGTTGATGGTGGAGCCGGACTCGTCATCGACGAAGACGTTGCCTTCGTGCTGCAGGACATCGAACGTGGTGGTGGCAGGTGTCACCGCGCCATCAAGGACACGGGACGGATAGTTCAACCGACCGACGGCGTTCTTGGTTTTGCTCACAACCCACACGCCACCGTCGTTCAAGTCCACTTCCGTGGTCTTGAAACCCGGGTACAACACTGCCCCCGCGATCAGCACAGCGCCCGCCGCAGTCGCAGCGGTGCCCGTGATGATTTTCTTGTTTTGACGCTTTTTCAGCCCCAGCTTGCCGAAGAAAGTTGTCACAGCCCCAGAATTCCCTTTGTTTTCAGCCGCCCCCACGTGGCTTCCAGGCCGGCCGGCAAGTGCCGACGGCCGTACAATCCGCAGTACCCCCGAACGGCGGCGGAATTTTCAGTCCCTAAGACTATCCCACGCGCCCCGCGGCCAGCCAAGGAAAACCGCGAGCGGGCTATCCATTGGCTATGGCAGCGTACAGTGCTGCCGCCGTGGGAGGCGATGGGGACAACTTCCCTGCGCCGCGCAGCTGATGGCCTCAGCATTGCGGAATCTGGTGGGGTCCGGGATCACCCAGGGTGGTGTTGCCCTGCGCGATGAAGCGGCCTGCGTTCGGCCCACTGGTCAGGCGGTACCAGGCAGCGTAGTTCAAGTACGGGGTACTGCGGTTGATGTAGCAGTTGACCGTAAAGGAGCCATTTGACTCGTACTGCCACGGGGCGCCATAGACCACACCGTCACAGCGGTGGCCCGGTGTGTTCGGGTCCCACGACGTCTGTCCCGATGCCGCCGTGTCCGTACAGGTACGGAAACTGCCTGCCGGCAACGTAGCGTCCCACGACGTCTTCTGCGGACCACTCTGGGCACTGGCCGAAGCCACTGGCCCACCCTGGCCCACGGAGTTGAACGTCTGGACTTCAATGGTGCGCGTCTGGTTGTAACCGCCCGTGTTCACCACACGGCTGCCGGAGGCGGATTCATTGACCCACCCGGTGTCCGTCCCACCGCCGGTGATCCTGATCTTGGTGGTCGCAACGTCGTTGCTTGCCGTGGAAGGCGAGGACCAGTTCAGGGTCAGGGTGGTCTGGTTCTGGCCGCCGTTGCTACCGGACGCCGACGGCGTACCCGGCGAGCCATACGGTGTGGTCGTGGCAGGGGCGCTCGCATCAGAGCTTGGAGCCACCGAAGAGACCGCGGTTACCGTGATGGACGTAGCCTGTCCGTTGGCGAACCCGCCCACGGTTTGCCCCGGAGTGATCGGTCCGGACTGCCCGGTGCTGGCGTTGTAGCGGTAGCTGACTTCGCTCTGCGTGGAACCATTTCGCTGGGCTGGAGTGAGCGCAGAGAAATTGATGGTCACTTGCTTGCCGGCCGCTCCGGTGTTGGCCGGCGTTGCGGTGACGTTGCTGACTGTTCCGAGTTTGCCGGTGGCACGTCTCGGTGCAGAGGCAGGGCTGACGCTACCCTTGCCCGCCTTGTTTTCGGCCTGCACTGTGAAGGTGTACGCGGCTTCGGAGTTGTTGGCAGTGAACGTTGCCGACCGCACGCTGCCGGCGACGGTCTGCGTTTGGGTGACCCCGTTACCACCGTTCATGGTGACGTAGTACGCCTTGATGGGATCACCATTGATGTCGGGTTCGGTCCAATCGGCGCGGATCTGGTTCTGGGTTCCCACGGACTGCACCACAGCGGTGGTGGGGGCCGCAGGAGCACCCGGAAGACCTGCAGGGTTGTCCTCAATGGAGTACATGCCCCAGTCGGAGGGACCGAGATCGTTCACCGCCTGGGCCCGTACCTTGTACTTCACGCCATTGGTGAGTCCCGGCCATGTGTAAGTCAGGCCTGTGACCTCGTTCTTCACGGCAATGCCGTTGGCAGGAGGCGGCGAGATTTCCAGGTTGTAGTGCTTCACCGGTGATCCCTCCGTCTTTGCAGGGGTCCAGTTAATGGCCATGTTCTTGTCGGCCGCCTTGACCGTTGGAGCATCCGGCGGCGACGGCTTCTCATCCGGCTTAATCTCGTTGGAGGCAGCCGATGCCGGCGAATCGCCAACCTCGTTCGTGGCGAACACAGTGAACACGTACTTCACATTGTTGGTCAACCCGGACAGCGTGCAGGTGGTGGTGGGGCACACCTGTTCAAAGCCTGCCGCTTTCACCGTGTACTTGGTGATGGCTGCGCCATTGTCCGACGGCGGTGTCCACTTGAGCACTGCGGTCCGGCTCCGTACATCCGTGGCAACCGGTGCCGACGGAGCATCCGGCTTGTCCCGCACTGTGATACGGACACGGCCCGTGGCCTGCCTTGAGGGGTCCTTGGTCTTATCCAGCACGGTGTACCGGACCACCATCACACCCTTGAAACCGTCGGCCGGGGTGACGGTGATCGAGTCACCGGAGACCGTCGGCTGACCGGCGGCAGATCCTGTTTCCACCGCCGCGTTTTCGATGGTCAAGGGCGCATCGTTGAAGGGGTTGAAGTCGTTGGCGAGGACATTGACGGTTTCCGAGCGGCCGGCGTTGGCTTTGTCCACGGAGTCGTCGTTCGCTACCGGGCGCGGCCGGTTGGAGGAGACCACGGTGGCGGTCACGGTTGCCCGTACGGCGTCGGAACGGCCGTCGGTAACCTTGAGCGGGAAAGTACCCACAGCACCGGGATTGAGGGAAAGATCGGGGCTGATCTTGAGGACGGAGCCTTCAACCTTCGCCTGGAAACCAGTAGGTTGTTCCCCGTCGAGCTCAAACTTGAGGTTGCCTTGGTCGCGCTCGTCCACGTCCTTGGCCAGGTTGGCCAGCTCGATATCGGTGGTCTCGCCCTTCGGCGCCTCCACCGAAGCGCCACTGAAGGTGGGCGGGTGGTTGGCGTTGGGGTCCGGGACCACCTTGGTCATGATGGTCAGCGTGGATTTCAGCCCTTGGGAGTCGTCCGGGCCGGAGCCGTCCGTGACCTCAAAGGTGATGGAACCAGGACCGACGTAGTCGGCCTGTGCCGCGTAGCGCAGCGCGTTTCCGTCGCCGGAAATGACGTTGGTGGGATCTCCACCCTGGACACGGATCTTGTCTGCCACGGTGATCCGGGCCTGACGGCCATCCCGGACGCGGACATATTCCTGCAGGGACAACGTGACGTCCTTGCCGGACATGACTTCCACGGGATCCGTCTTGGCCAGGGTCGGGTACTGCAGACCCTGGCCCGGAATCCACATCACTGCCGTCGCGGACTGGCCGTCGATGTCAGTGACGGTGTACGGAATGAGCTGCTCCTGCGGGACGAGAGTCACCACGACGTTGCCCGAGGTACCGACGCGTGCATTCGGGTTCCCGTCCGGCAACGTAATCGTGAGGTCTTCAGCCACCCCGTCGGGATCCGAGTCGTTCTTCAGGACCGGAACATCGACGGCGGTCTTGCCCAACGTCTCAGCCAGCGTGACGTGGTCGTCCACGGCAATCGGCGTGTGGAGGGGCGCCGTCGGGCTTGTCTGGACCCGGACCACAGCGCTGGCTTCGGCCTTCTTGTCGTCCTGGATCCGGTAACTGATACTCTCGACACCAGCTGCACCGGGTGCGGTCAGCAGGACCTTGCCGGAGGCAGCCTCCACCTGAAGGCCAGGGTTGGCTTCGAAGGAATTGACCAGGGCGATGGGGTCGCCGTCGGGATCGGAGTCGTTCTTCAAGGCATCCACCGCGATGCGGCGGCCCGGGCGGACATCGACCGCGTCGTCGACGGCGATCGGCTTTTGGTTGTTCGCCTCTGCCGGAGCGATGCCCACGATCACGGTTCCCGTGTTTTCGGCGCCGATGCGGTCGCGGACCCGGTAGCTGAAGGTATCCGTTCCAGCGGACTTTCCTCCGGCCGTGAACTCGATGTAGCCGTCCCGCACCACTGCGGTGCCCATGGCCGGTGCTTTGTCCACGCCGATGAGCTGCACGGAGTCGCCGTCGGCATCGATGCCATCCAACGGAACCGGGATCTTGACGGTCATGCCCGCCACAACCCGGGCCGTCAGGTTACGGGGCTCGGGCCGGGTGTTGGTGGCGTCGTCACGTGCGCGGATGCGGATGGTCACCTGCTGCGAGTCAGTCTGTCCCGAGGAATTGCTGACCTTGTAGATCGCATACACCGTCTTGGGAACCTCGCCCGCGATGAAGCGCAGGTAGTTGCCCGCAATGAACATCCTCCCGTCGGCGGCGTCCGGCTGCTGGGCCAGGACGGGATCGAGCTTCAGTTCGCCACCGTTGGGATCGGAATCGTTTGCCAGCACGGGGATGGTGACCACGTCGCCCACCCGCACTGACACTTCGTCGGGCTTGGCTTGCGGTGCCTGGAGTTTGCTGGGGGCCGGGACCACTTGCACGGAAATGTCACCCGTGGCCGAGGCCTTGCCATTCGAAATCGTGTACTTCAAGGACAGTTGGCCCGTGGCATGGATATCGGTGATCTTGACGACCGAGTGGTCAAGGACCGCCACCGAGACAGGAAGTCCGTCGGCTGCCGTCACGGATTGGACCACCAGCACGCCGCCGGCGGGGTCGGAGTCATTGCCCAGCACGTCCACCACCGTGCTGCCACCGCTGGGCAGAAGCGCGATGTCCCGGACCGCGACAGGAGCGCCATCGTTGCTGCCGGACACGACGTCGACGCGTACCAACTGCTGCGCACTCGCCGGGCCGTTGGTGACCATGTAGGTGACATAGTGCGGCCCGACACTGGTGGAATTGAACGTGAACGTCTGCTGGTCCGGACCTATCACTGCTGTAGCTTGCTCGTCCGGCTGTGCTTGGGCAAGACGCAGGGTGCCGCCCTGGGGGTCGGAGTCGTTCTTCAGCGGAGCGATCACCGTATCCTGGCCGGCGACCGCCACCACGTGATCGGCATTCGCGATGGGCGGCAGGGCTCCCGGGGCGCGGACATCGACGCTGATCCGGCCTTCGGTGCTCAGCGTGCCGTCGGAGACCGTAACGGAGATGGTTTTCTTGCCCGGGCCCGAGCCGGAGTCCTGGAACGTCAACAGCCCATCGGGCCGGATCCGGACCTGGTCCGCGGGATCGCTGCTGCTGGCTGCCACGGCGAAGAGGTCGTCGCCGTCGGGGTCGATCCAGTCGGTGAGGATGTACTGGTTGGCGATTTTTCCGGTCTGCACCACCAGGGCGTTGTTCCTGTTGGGCTTTTGTTGGGGAGCGGCATTTTCACCCGGCGGAACGATCCTGAGGTCCACGTTCGTCGAAGCTGTGCCGCCGCGGCCGTCATCCACGGAGTACTTGAACGATTCCGTTCCGGACTGTCCCGGAGGAACCGTGATCTGGAAGCCCGTCCCACCGTAGACGGGCGCCAACGCCCCGGATTTCAGCGCTTGGTCGGCAGAAACGGTCAGGACATCGCCGTCGGAGTCGGCGTCGTTGTCCAGCACCGGCAGGAGTGTCGTCTTGCCCGCCCGGACGCCATAGGCGTCCGGTTTCGCGACCGGTGGAGTGTTCGGTTTGCTGCGGTCCGGGAGGACCGTCTGCTGGACTTCATCGGCGGAGTCCTTTTCGGCGTCGTCCGAGGTTTGCTCCGGCGGGATGACGTCGTCCCAGTTGTTGACCAACTGCATGTTTTGGTTGACCATCCAGACGTTGCCCGAGTTGACGTCGTTCAGGACCACGAGATCGCGGTTGACCCGGAAAACGTACGACGGCGACGCACTCGCCTTGGGCACGTCGGCGCGGCGGCTGTCGGCTTGGTTGGTGCATTCGCGGAGGTACTTGTTGGCGCCGGACCACGCCCCGTATGTGCAACTTCCCAAGTGGACAGGCGCTGCGGGAACGCCTTGGCCCTCGGCGGAGATGGTCTTGGCTGTGCTTCCATCAAGTGGCTGGAGCAAGAGTGCTTTGGTGGTGGCAATGGCCACGAAATCGGCATCGGTTCCGCTGTGCTGCAGCTTTGCGTCACGGGCGTCGTCCAGGTGGACTGTCGCTCCGCCGGGCAGGACGATGTTTCCCGTGGCCTCGTTGAGGACCACCGCTTTGTCCCCCACTGCCGTCAACTGCAGCTCACCAGGAGCTTTCAAGGCGTCATCCTTGCGGACCTGCGAGTCCACCGACTGGCCGTTGGCATCGACCTTGGTGTCCGTCAGGCTCCCGGTTTCGGGGTCCACGGTGTGGATGGTGTCATCTACGCCAACCACCGAGACGATGCCGGTGGACTGCTCCAGCACGGGTTCGGATTCGTCACTGAACCCGCCCACTGATCCTGCCGTGAGTGCCCAGACTTTGCCTTTGGAAGTGTCAGTGACTGCCAGAACCCGGTTGCCGAAGCTGACCTCGGCCGATCCGGGAAGCTTTTGGTCGCCACCCAGGCGCATGTTGGCTGCGCTGACCGGGTTGATGGTGGCGCCGTCGGCATCGTCGATGAAAACGTCGCTGGCCTGCTGCAGGATGTCAAAGTCCTTGCTGGCCGGGGTGACAGCGCCGTCAAGGGACTTGGACGGATAGTTGAGCCGGCCGGCCGCACCCTTGGACTTGCTGACCACCCAGACGCCGCCGTCATTGAGGTCCACCTCGGTGGTCTTGAACCCTGGGTAGAGGATCGCGCCGGTCACCAGGACTGCGGCGGCGGCAGTGAAAGCGGTAGCCGTGATGACCTTCCGCCGACGAATCTTGACACGGCGATTCCCGGACCCATCGGTCAGAGCCATCCACATTCCCCACTAATAGGCAGCCAGCACCGAACTCCGGCCATCACGACACAAACAAGCTAAGAGTACCGGGTTAATCCATCGATTAGCCAAGGCCCCGCAACATGAAGCAGGACTCGCGCAACAGTTCCTGTGGTGCAACGCGCCGTTTAGTCCAGGACCAGGCCCTTGCCGCGGCCACGGGCCAGCATGACCGGGTGGATCTCGCCAAAACCGCGCACGTTCTCCGACTTCTGGGGCACCAGCACGAAACGGTCGTCCTGCCCCAAGGCCGCAGCGGTCATGGCATCGACCAGGACCGTGCCCGGCTGAGCCAGCGTTGTCAGGCGGGCGGCCAGGTTCACCGTGGGTCCATAGATGTCGCCAAGCCGCGAGAGGATGCGCCCCCACACCATGGACACCCGGCACTGAGGCAGGATTTCATCTTCAGTGAAGGCCTGTGCCAAAGCGAGGGAAATCTCGGCCCCGGCAGCCGGGGTCTCGGCAATGTACAGCACTTCATCGCCCACGGTCTTGACCAGTCGCCCACCGCCGACTGAGATGATTTCGGCACACTTGTTCTCGAAGCGCTGCACCAGCTGGGCCAGCGTTTTTTCGTTCATGCGCCGCGAAAGGCTGGTGTACGAGACGAGGTCGGCAAAACCGACGGCGCGCGCCAAGGGCAACGGGGAATCGTCCTCGTCACCTTCACGGCCTTCTTCGCTGGCCTGGAGCCCTGCTTCGGCGCGCACTGCCAGCCGCTGGATACCGGCATTGAGCTGTCTGCGGTAGGAGTAGACGAGGATCTCTTCGAGGGAGTCCACCAGGGACGGCAAGCGGCCCACCAATTGCTTACGGGCCACGGCGTCCGGAATGCCCTGCTCAGAGACCATGTCTTCCACCAGGGCCTCGATCTGCCAGACCACCATGCGGTCCGTCATCTGGCCAATGGACCGAGTCACGGAGATGGCGGCTTCTTCGGTCAGCAAGCCCGCCCGCACCAGGTCCAGGATGCGGGACAGCGCTGCTTGGTCGCGCTCAGTGAACGCTACGTCCTCGTCGTTAAAGTTCGGGAAACCCAGTGCCCGCCATACCTTGCGGGCGGACAGGATGGACACGCCCGCGCCGGCGGCCACCTCACGACGCCGAAGCTTGCGTTCGCCGCCCAGCAGTTTCGATTCCAAAGCTTTGATGGCGAGCCGCTCCGCCGACATCACGCCAGTCGGAGGACCTGTCGGCACGCTCGTCCGGACGGGGCCCGGCTCGGTGTCCTCGTCCTCTGGAGTCTCCGCTGCGGCGTCCGAAGGTTCGGGTGCGGCGTCGAACTCCTGGTCCAGGTCCTCGCCGGACTGCTGATCCTCAACGCTCATCCCATCCACCTTCTCTCAATTCCCACGGCAATTCTTCATAGTCGTCCAGCACTTCGCCCTCAAAAGGCTCACCTTGCGGGAGTTCGTCCATCGCGTCAAGAATGAAACCCCTGAATTTGCCTGCCTCAGGGACATCGGTCAGCAACGCTGCTCGGGAGTGCCCGGTATCCAAGGATATATTCCCTGAGTGCAATGACCGTTGGATCAGGCTTTGGTGGACTCCCACATTGCGGACGGACGCCAGGTTTACCTGCCAATCATTGCGCCGGAACATTCCGTATCTGGCAAGTATGCGCCGGCTGGTCAGGATGTACCGGATGGATCGCCACTTCAGGACGCGCTTGAGGCTGTACGCCGCCAGAAACCACGCCGCCAGCAGAACACACGCACCCAACAGCCAGGGCGTCCAGTCCGCTGAAATGAAAGGAACGAGGCGCTGTGCGTTGCCTTTGACGATCCAGGCGCACGCATACGCAGCGACGGCAGGAACAACGATGAAGGCCAGCACGGGAAAGAAGAGGGAGCGGGCCTGTTGACGCGTGATGGTGATGACCTGCTCCCCCGGAAGCAACTCTTTACGCATAACCGCTTTCTGTGGCGCGCAGATGCACCACATCGCCGGCAGTGATGACATGCTCCCGGCCACCATGGTCAACCACCAGCAAGGAGCCGTGCTCGTCCAGGCGGGATGCATGCCCCACCAGTTCAAGATCGCCGGGCAGATGCGCCCGGACTTCCCGCCCCAGAGTGACCATGGCCGATTCAACCCGCTTGTGCAGCGACGCTCCGCCGGCCAAACCCGCCGAAGGGTCTCCTTCGGAGTTGCAGAAGCTGCGGTAAAGGCGGGCAAAACGCGAAAGGTAGCTTTTCAGCAGCGCGGTGCGGTCCGTCGTCGTGGCCCCTTCGACGGCGAGGGACGTCGCGGTGGGAACCGGCAGCTCGTCCTCGGCGAGGGAGACGTTGAGGCCGACACCCAGGACCACTGCCGGCACGGAGCCGTCCCCGAGGGGCGTCATCTGGGCAAGGATGCCTGCGATCTTCCGGCCCTTGACCAGGACATCATTGGGCCACTTGATCTCGGCAGTCACTCCGGCCGTTTCCTGCAACGCTTCGCGCAAGGCGACTGCTGCCAGCAGTGACAACCACGAGTAGCTCTGGGTGGGAACCGGCATGCCCTGGGACGTGACGGGCCGCAGCACGATGGAGACGGATACTGCCGACCGCTCGGGCGCTTCCCAGTGCCGGTCCAGGCGTCCACGCGCCGCCGTCTGGTGTTCGGCCGTCAGTACGGCGAGATCGCCCCACTTCTTCGGCTCCACGCTCACCGCCCGCACGAGGTCCGCGTTGGTGGAGCCGGTCGAGTCGACGATTTCCAATTGAGAGATGCCGGTGGCGGACAGGAAGTCCGGCTGCTGCAACGATTCGCGATCCAGCGCGGGCCGTTCCACGCCCCTGGAGGGCACCTGCGGTTCGCTGCTGTTGGGCTGTTCGGCATCCATAGCTGAATCCTATCCAGTTGCGCCGTCCGGGAAGGCCCGCTGCCCTGAAAAGAACCCGTTAATAGGCTTAGAGGAAGATGTCCGGCACCAGTCGGTCTTCCGCAGCACCCAGGCTGTAGGGGGCGAAATCCGTGACACCGGCCGCGCGCAGGACTTCCTCATCGGTATAGAAGTTGCCAGTGGCTCCTGAAGATGTCAGTACTGCATGGGCCGCGTCGGCCATGATTTCCGGTCCACGCGCGGCTTGAACCATTTGCCGGCCACCGGGCATGTTCCGGATCGCAGCGGTGTCGATCAAAGTGCATGGCCACAGCGAGTTGACCGACACGTCGTCGTTCTTCAACTCTTCGGCGAGTCCCAGGGTGGTCAGGCTCATCCCGTACTTGGCCATGGTGTAGGCCAGGTGCATGCCCGCCCACTTGGGGTCGAGGTTCAGCGGCGGGGAAAGCGTCAGGATATGGCCGTTGCCGGACTCCCTGAGTGCCGGCAATGCCAGCTTCGACAACAGAAAGGTGCCACGGACGTTGATGTCCTGCATGAGGTCGTAGCGCTTCATGTCTACGGCGTCGGTGCGGGACAGGTCGATGGCCGAGGCGTTGTTGACCACGACGTCGATGCCCCCGAAACGCTCGACGGCGGCGGCAACCGCGGCGGCGACGTCGTCATCATTGCGGACGTCCCCGACCAGCGGGAGGGCCTGTCCGCCGGCGGCGGCCAGCTGCTCCGCCGCGGTAAAGACCGTGCCCTCGAGTTTCGGGTGCGGATCGCCGGTCTTGGCCATAAGGACGATGTTGGCGCCATCGCGTGCGGCGCGGGTGGCGATGGCCAAGCCGATGCCGCGGCTGCCGCCTGACATCAGGATGGTTCTGCCTTTGAGCGAACCCTTGGCGACGTAGGGGCTGCCGCTTTGGGAAAGTGTGCTGGAAGCATCGTTGCTTGAAGTCATGGGGACACTCTAACCCAACTATGTTACTGACGGGTAACATAGTGGTTGATTTGGCTACGGCGCGGAAAATTGTAGGGTTTCTACAGCGGTTCGCGGCAAACGCGTCACTAGACTGGCCTGCGGGGCCTGTTCTTTGTACGGAAGCTACTTAAGTCAGCTACATGTCCGCACTCAGGACTGCGCCAGCGAATATCAGCTACAGAGCCGGAGACACTTGATGAGCCACGATCTGACAACGACAGCGGGAAAGATTGCCGACTTCCGCGACCGCCAGGCACGGGCAGAGCAGCCTTCCGGCCCGGAAGCGATCGAGAAGCAACACGCACGCGGAAAGAACACCGCCCGTGAGCGCATCGACCTCTTGGTCGACCCCGATTCGTTTGTCGAGTTCGACGCCCTTGCCGTCCACCGTTCCACCGCTTTCGGCATGGAAAAGAAGAAGCCCCTGGGCGATGGCGTAGTCTCCGGATACGGCACCGTGGATGGCCGCCTGGTTGCCATCTACAGCCAGGATTTCAGCGTCTACGGCGGCTCCTTGAGCCAGGTCAACGGCGAAAAGATCGTCAAGGTCCAGGAATTTGCCCTCCGTAACGGCTGCCCGGTTGTCGGCATCAACGACGGCGGCGGCGCACGAATCCAGGAAGGCGTCGCCTCCTTGGCCATGTTCGCGGACATCTTCCGCAACAACGTCCATGCCTCCGGTGTGGTCCCGCAGATCTCCCTCATCATGGGACCCTGTGCCGGCGGCGCGGCCTACTCCCCCGCCCTGACCGACTACGTGGTGATGGTGGACAAGACCTCCCACATGTTCATCACCGGCCCGGACGTCATCAAGACCGTCACCGGCGAAGACGTGGACATGGAAACCCTGGGCGGCGCACGCCAGCACAACGCCACCACCGGCACGTCCACGTACCTGGCATCCGACGAAGCGGACGCGATCGAGTTCGTCCGCGAACTCCTGGACTTCCTGCCCTCCAACAATCTCTCCGAGGCTCCGGTCGTTGAGCACGACCAGGAACTGGAACTCGACGACGACGACCTCGCCCTGGATACGTTGATTCCGGATTCGGCCAACCAGCCTTACGACATGCGCAAGGTCATTGAGCAGATCGTAGACGACGCACACTTCCTGGAAATGCAGTCGCTGTATGCCCCCAACGTCATCATTGGCTACGGCCGCGTTGAAGGGCACACCGTTGGCATCGTGGCCAACCAACCCATGCAGTTCGCCGGAACACTGGACATCTCGGCGTCGGAAAAGGCTGCCCGCTTTGTCCGCCACTGCGACGCCTTCAACATCCCCATCATCACCCTGGTGGACGTCCCGGGCTTCCTTCCCGGCAAGGACCAGGAGTTCCAGGGCATCATCCGCCGTGGCGCCAAGCTCCTCTACGCCTACGCCGAAGCTACTGTTCCCAAGCTCACGGTCATCACCCGCAAGGCCTACGGCGGAGCGTACATCGTGATGGGTTCCAAGAAGCTCGGCGCCGACCTCAACCTCGCGTGGCCCACGGCCCAAATCGGTGTCATGGGTGCCCAGGGTGCCGTAAACATCCTGTACCGCCGCGATCTCGCAGCCGTTGCCGAGGCCGGCGGGGACGTTGAGGCCCGCCGTGCAGAGATCATCCAGGGCTACGAGGAAGAACTCCTCAACCCGTACCAGGCCGCTGAGCTTGGTTATGTGGACGCCGTCATCGCACCCTCGGACACCCGACTGCAGATTATTCGTGGCTTGCGTGCCCTGCGTGACAAGCGTGCGAGCCTGCCCACCAAGAAGCACGGAAACATCCCGCTGTGACCACCGCACAGACCCCTCCACCGGCCGACGAGCCCACGCAGCCCCTGTTCTCGGTGGTCAAGGGCGAACCGACGCCCGAAGAGCTCGCGGCGGTTGCCGCCGTCGTGGTTTCCCTTGGCGCCCCGCAGGAAGCGGAGCCGTCCAAGCCGAACGTCAGGCACTGGGTGCGCCGCCAGCAGTTGCGCCTTGACCCCACGCCGGGTCCGGGCGCGTGGAGGCGCAGCCGGGGCTGATTTTCCGCGGCGCACGGCGAATAAGTTCAACAACCCTTTCACGTGGCGTTCGTCACGGTTAGGCTCTGTGGGTGACTACTGCAAACACCCCCGTACGCCCGAAGTCTGCCATCGACGCCGTCGCTGACGCGTACACAGAAAAGCTGATCGAACTCAATCCCAGCTTCGCCACGACGCTTGGGCTGCCCGGCCACGAGACGGAGTACCAGGACTACTCGCCGGCCGGAGCGGCAGCCCACGCGCAGGCAGCGCGGGACGCCCTGGATTCCTTGGCCGCACTTGAGCCCGCTGACGAAACGGATGCCGTGACGCTCGATGCGATGCGCGAGCGCCTCGGTCTGGACCTGGAGATCCACGCATCCGGCTGGGACGCAGCGGACCTGAACAACATCGCTTCCCCGGCCCAGGACATCCGCGCCATTTTCGACCTCATGCCTACCGACACGGCAGAACAGTGGGAGCACATCGCCGGCCGCGCGGCCAATGTACCGGGCGCGATCGAGGGGTATATCGAGTCCCTCCGCTCCGGAGCCGCTGCCGGCAAAGTCTCCGCTGCCCGGCAGGTCCGCATCGTCATCGAGCAGACCAGCCGTTATGCCGCCGAGGACGGCTTCTTCGCCAAGCTCGCCGCCAATGCCCGGATTGGCGACGCCCCGCTGCCCACCGACGTCCAGGACAAGCTCGACGCCGGAACGTCGGCGGCGCGGTCGGCGTACAGTGCCCTGGGCGCCTTCCTCCGGGACGAGCTCCTCCCCGTGGCCCCGAAAAAGGACGCCGTTGGACGTGAGCGCTACGCCCTTGCCTCCCGGTCATTCCTTGGGGCCGAGGTGGACCTGGAAGAAACGTACGCCTGGGGTGTGCAGGAACTGGACCGGCTCATCGGTGAGCAGGAAAAAGTTGCGGGACAGATCAAACCGGGTGCTTCGATCGAGGAAGCCAAGAGCATCCTCAACAACGATCCTGCCCGGCAGATCAAGGGCACCGACGCCCTGAAGGCCTGGATGCAGGAACTCTCCGACCGTGCTGTGTCCGAACTGGCGGACGTACACTTCGACATTCCGGACGTCATGCGGACCCTTGAATGCATGATCGCCCCAACCGATGAGGGCGGCATCTACTACACCGGTCCTTCGGACGACTTCTCCCGGCCCGGCCGGATGTGGTGGTCCGTGCCGGCAGGCGAAGACACCTTCACTACCTGGTCCGAGACCACCACGGTCTTCCACGAAGGCGTCCCGGGACACCACCTGCAGGTGGCAACGGCAACATACCGCCGCGAGCTGCTGAACAACTGGCGCCGCAACGTCTGCTGGGTCTCCGGCCACGGCGAAGGGTGGGCCCTGTATGCCGAACAGCTCATGCTTGAACTGGGCTACCTCAAGGACCCGGGCGATCACATGGGTATGCTGGACGGCCAGCGCATGCGTGCGGCGCGCGTGGTCTTTGACATCGGCGTCCACCTGGAGCTGCCCATTCCCGAACGCTGGGGCTCCGGCACCTGGACCCCGGAGAAGGGCTTCGATTTCCTCAAGGCCAACCTTGATATCAGCGAGGGGCAGCTTCAGTTCGAATTCGCCCGCTATCTCGGCTGGCCGGGACAGGCACCCTCCTACAAGGTAGGCCAACGTCTCTGGGAGCAGATCAGGACAGACCTCGAGGGCCGGGAGGACTTCGACCTCAAGTCCTTCCACAGCAAAGCCCTGAACATAGGCTCGGTAGGCCTGGACGTGCTGCGGAGGGCGTTGCTGGGGTAGCCCGCTTGGGTACGCCCCCGGCGGGCGGGTCCGCACCCGTCCCCGCCAAGCGCGCCCCTTCGGCGTTGGCTTCGCACCCGTAGCCGCGAAATGCACCAGCGGTTACGGGTGCGATCGGCGTTACGGGGTGCGGACCACAACAACGACGCCGACGCCCACCTTTGGTACCGGTGCTTGCCGGAGAGCAACGTCACAAACGCACAGGGAATAACATTTGCGCACGTAACATTTCTCAACGTCCGTTCGCTATGTTATTTGGCAAGCACCTACCGTGTTCCGGTGAGCACCTCAATCCAAACATCCCCTTCAGCTGGAAAGACCGGCTTCCGGCTCCCCAAGTGGGCCGGTTCCTTCGGCGTCCAGATCATCGCTGCCCTCATTGTCGGCCTGGTTCTCGGCCTCATCGCCAAGTACACCGGCAGCACCAAGGCTGCCCCCAACGGCCTCGGCGCAACCCTCCAAACGATCGGCTCCAGCTACGTCTCGTTGCTGCAGACCGCCGTCGTTCCTTTGATTTTCACGGCCGTGGTGAGCTCCATCGCGAACCTGCGCCAGGTTTCCAATGCAGCACGCCTCGCGTGGAACACCCTGCTCTGGTTTGCCATCACCTCTCTCATTTCCGTGCTGATCGGCATTGGCTTGGGCGTGCTCCTGCAGCCGGGCGCTGCCACCGGCATCACCCAGAAAGCTGAATATGCCGGCAAGACCGGTGACTGGTGGGCCTTCCTGATCGGCCTGTTCCCGAAGAACTTCCTGGGCTTGGGCGCGAGCTCCACTGTGACAGAGAGCGCCAACGCTGCCACCACGGTGAGCACGTCCGTCAGCTTCAACGTCCTCCAGATCCTGGTGGTTGCGATCGCCGTCGGAATTGCTGCCCTCAAGGTGGGCAAGCAGGCTGAGGCTTTCCTGACGTTCAACGCATCCGCACTGGCCGTCATCCAGAAGGTTCTGTGGTGGATCATCCGCATCGCCCCTCTGGGAACCATCGGCCTGATCGGCAACGCCGTTGCCATCTACGGCTGGGACACCATCGGATCGCTGGGCAAGTTCACGGCCGCCATCTACATCGGCCTGGCCCTGGTCCTCTTTGTGCTCTACCCCATCCTGGTCCGTGCTCACGGCCTGTCGATCAAGCAGTACTTCTCCGGCGTCTGGCCTGCCGTCCAGCTGGCCTTCGTCTCCCGTTCCTCGATCGGCACGCTGCCGCTCACGCAGCGCGTCACTGAACGGAACCTCGGCGTTCCCTCCGGCTACGCTTCCTTCGCCGTGCCGCTCGGAGCCACTACCAAGATGGACGGCTGCGCCGCGATCTACCCGGCTGTTGCGGCGATCTTCGTGGCACAGTTCTTCGGCATCAACCTGGACTTCAGCCAGTACTTGCTAATCGTGCTGGTTTCGGTCCTCGGCTCCGCAGCTACGGCAGGCACCACCGGCGCCGTCGTCATGCTCACGCTGACCCTGTCCACGCTGGGACTGCCGCTGGCCGGCGTCGGCCTCTTGCTGGCCATCGACCCCATCCTGGACATGGGCCGTACCGCCGTCAACGTGGCCGGACAGGCCCTGGTTCCCGCGATTGTCGCCAAGCGTCAGGGCATCCTGGACGAGTCGCTGTACAACGCGCCGCGCAACGGTGCAGCGTTCGCCGACGAGTACGCAGCCGACAAGGCCGCAGCGGAAGCCGACGAGCGCGAGTTGGCCGACTCCAAAGCCTAGCGTCAGCCGATTGTGAACGGTGTTGATCCCCTGGGGAGTTCTCCCCGGGGGATTTCCCCGTTAAAGGGCCGAAAGCTGGATAGGCTCTGACCATGTTGATCGTCACCTCCAATGAAATCCCGGGCCACCGTATTGATGCCGTCTTCGGCGAAGTCATGGGCCTGACCGTCCGATCGCGCGATATCGGCTCACAGATGCTCGCCGGCTTCCGCTCACTGGGCGGCGGCGAGCTGCCCGAAATGACCAGAGCGCTCTACGAAAGCCGCCAGGAAGTCATGGCGCGCATGGTCAACGAAGCACAGCAGCGCGGCGCCAACGCCATTGTTGCCATGCGCTTTGACACCTCCGAAATGGGCACCAACTGGACCGAAGTGTGTGCCTACGGGACCGCTGTTTATGTGCTTCCTTTGGGCGAGGGCGAGCCCGGTGCCACCGGTCAGTCGATTTACCTGACCAAGCAGCCGCAGGCATCCCAACCGGCACAGCCGCAGCAGCCGCCCGCGCCGCCGGTCCAGCCAGCACCTCCGGCCCCGCCGCAGCAGTTCTGATCCTCCTTCGGTCCGCTGGTCCCGCTTCCTCCCGCTTTTGCCCGCTCTCCCTGCCGTTCTTCGGTGAGGAGAACGGGCGAGGGCGGGATCTTTTTCCCCCATAGGAAAAAGCAGTTTGCGCACAGTGCAAAGTTGCACTTAGTGTAAGTATGTGACTTCCACCAACAAGCAGGAGCAAGGGTCCGCGCTCCCATCAACCGGGCAGGGCACCCCTTCACGGCGCGAACTGAACAAGGCGGCTACCCGCAGTTCCATTGCTTCCGCCGCCCTGGATCTCCTCCGCAGCAGAGGGTCCGGGAACTTCACCGTCGAGGACATAGCCGCCAGCGCAGGCGTTTCCCGGCGCACGTTCTTCAACTACTTCCCCAGTCTCGAAGCTGCCCTCGCCTCCGTCGCGGACGGCTTCATGGACCGGGCGTTGGAGCAGTTCCGGTTGCGGCCAGCGGACGAGTCGATCCTTGAATCCGCCCAAGCCGCGCTGATGGCCCTCGCCGACCCCATGTCCGTTGCCCCCATGGCCGAGCTGTTCAGCCTGACCCAGGACAACCGTTCCCTGGCCCGCTCCGAGCTCGAAGCCTGGGACCACTGCACCGAGCAGATCATCGACGCCGCCCGCTACAGGCTGGGCGCAGGCGTCAGCGAGCTCTACCTGCATGCACTGGCAGGCTCCGTCATTTCCTGTGGCAAAGCTGCCATGAACGTCTGGTTCGCCGAGCGCGGACCGGACCTCTCCCCCGACTCGCTCGCTGTCCTTCGCCAGCACCTCATCGACGCGATGGGGCTGCTGGGAGGCGGCTTCGCGCCGTCGTCGGGCGCTTCCGCTCAAACCGCACCCGCTCCTTCCATCACAGATCGGTTCTGACATGGCTTCGTTCCTCTACCGCCTCGGCAAATTTTCGTATCGCCGCCGCTGGCTGGTCATTTCCATATGGCTCGCGGTGCTGGTGGCCGTGGGCGGCTCCGCCGCCGCCTTCCACGGCACCATGTCCAACAACTTCACCATCCCCGGCACCGAAACACAGCGCATGGCTGACAAGCTCAAAGAAGCCCTGCCGGACGCATCCGGCGGTTCCGCCAGCGTCGTGTTCGACGCCGGTGATGCTGGTTTCGACCAGGCCAAGAAGGACGCCGTCGGTGCGGCGCTGGAGAAGCTGAAGAGCATTCCGGAAGTCCAGTCGACAGTGAACCCCTTCACAACGCAGGAGCAACTGGACAAGGCAGCCGGTGACATCGCCGCGGGCGAGGCCCAGGCAGCCGCAGGCAAGGCCCAGCTGGACGCCGGACGTGCACAGCTCACCGCAGGCGAAGCCCAGCTCGCCGCCACCGAACAGCAGCTTGCCGCTTCCGGCCTCTCGCCCGCCCAGATTGACGCCCAGTTGGGTGCGCAGCGCGCCCAGCTGGCCGCGACCAAAGAAAAGCTCGACGCCGGAGACAAGGAAGCTGCCGAGGGCGCCGTCAAACTGGCGCTCGGCAAGCGTCAGGCCGAGGCCTCCGAAGGGCTGCGCTTCGTCTCCAGCGACAACAAGGCCGCTGTGGCCCAGGTCCAGTTCAAGACCTCCATCAATGCCGTAGATCCCGCGGTCCGGGAGGAAGTACAGGAGATCGTCCACGGCGTGTCTTCCGCAGGCGTCACCGCCTACGCCAGCAAGGAGATCACCGAAGACGTCTCGGAAATTTTCGGCATCGCTGAAATTGTTGGTGTCGCTGTTGCAGCCCTGGTCCTGATTCTCATGCTCGGCACATTGATCGCCGCAGGTCTGCCTCTCCTGATGGCGCTGATCGGCGTGGCCGTGGGTGTCGGCGGGACCTTTGCCCTCACCAGCGTGATCGACATGAGCTCCATCTCCCCCATGCTTGCGCTGATGCTCGGCCTCGCGGTGGGAATCGACTATTCCCTCTTCATCGTCAACCGGCACCGCACTCAACTGCTGGCCGGGATGGACGGGGAAGAATCCGCAGCCCTCGCAACGGGCACTTCGGGCAACGCCGTGCTGTTCGCCGGCCTCACGGTCATCATCGCGCTGGCTGCCTTGGTGGTGCCCGGCTTGCCCTTCCTTGCCGTCATGGGTGTTGCCGCCGCAGCGACAGTCGGGGTCGCCGTCGTCGTCGCTTTGACCCTGACGCCCGCCGTCCTGGGGTTGATCGGCCGCAGGCTCATTTCCAAGCGCGCTTGGGCAAAGTCCGCCAAGCACAACGCCGAACCGGGCCACGAAGCCGCCGACCGCGAGCGTGACGAGAAGCGCAGCAGCGGTGGCTGGGGTGGACTGGTAACGCGTCATCCGTGGGTTTCCCTTATAGCGAGCGTGGTCCTTTTGGGCGCTTTGGCACTGCCCGCTTCGCAGCTGCGCCTGGCACTGCCCGACGGCGGTTCGGAACCTGTCGATTCGCAGGCCTACAAGGCCTACGACCTCACCCGCAGCAGCTTCGGCGAAGGCATGACCGGCCCGATCATCGTGGTGGCTGAGTTCCCCGAGGGCCTCAACGAGAACGACGCCAAGAACAAGCAGTACGACGTCGCCGGGCAGCTCCGCAGCGTCGAGAACGTCACAGCGGCGGTCCCCGTGGCCATCAGCGGCGACTACCGCACCGCCGTCTTCCAAGTCATTCCGAAGGAGGGCCCTGCCAGCGCCGGAACCGTGCAGGTGGTCTCTGATCTTCGCGCCAAGGGCAAGGCCATTCAGGACGACCTCGGCGTCACCATCGGCCTGACCGGACAGACTGCCGGCAACATCGATGTCTCCGCAAAGCTGGGCGCTGCGTTGCCGCCGTACTTGGCCATTGTGGTGGGGCTTTCCTTGATCCTGCTCCTGCTGGTGTTCCGCTCGATCGTCGTGCCGCTGCTGGCCACTGGCGGGTTCCTGCTCTCGCTGGCCGCCGCGTTCGGTGCCGTGGTTGCCGTGTACCAGTGGGGCTGGCTGGGATCCGTCTTCGACGTCGCGAACCCGGGCGCGGTCCTGAGCTTCCTGCCCATCATCCTGATCGGCGTGCTGTTCGGCCTTGCCATGGACTACCAGGTGTTCATTACCTCCGGCATGCGGGAATCCTTCATGCATGGCGAGTCCGCCAAGCACGCCGTCCGCACGGGATTCAGCCACGCAGCTGCAGTGGTGACGGCGGCCGCGATCATCATGGTCAGCGTGTTCTCCGGCTTCATCTTCAGCCACCTGACCATGGTCCGGCCGCTCGGCTTCGCGATGGCGTTCGGCGTGCTCATCGACGCTTTCGTGGTCCGCATGACGATCGTGCCCGCCATCATGTACCTGCTCGGCGAGAAGGCCTGGTGGCTGCCAAAGTGGCTGGGACGGATCCTCCCGGACGTGGACGTTGAAGGCGCCAAGCTGGAGCGCAGCGACCGTTCGAAGACAGGTTCCGAGGAACTGGTCCACTAGACGCTCACTCACATCCCCGGGCATAACCCACTGACGCTCTCTCACTTTCTCCACGAAAGTGAGTGCGGTCGTATGGTTTTTTGAGACAGCTTGATGGGAGATTCGTTTCAGATGACCACGCCCAGAAGAAAATATGATGCCGCGTTTCGTGAGGAAGC
>NZ_JBHVQI010000017.1:0-100353 GCF_042886835.1 Paenarthrobacter sp. NPDC057981 | reverse complement strand
AACGCCCGGTCCCATTCCGAACCCGGAAGCTAAGACCCACAGCGCCGATGGTACTGCACCCGGGAGGGTGTGGGAGAGTAGGACACCGCCGGACACACATTCAGAAAGGCCCCAACCACGACGGTTGGGGCCTTTCGACTTTAACAACCACACACGCCATGCAATGAGGGCAGCCTCCTCCACCCCCGGCGCCTCCACCCCCGGCGCCTCCACCCCCGGCGCCTCCACCCCCGGCGCCTCCACCCCCGGCGCCTCCACCCCCGGTAGAGTTGGTGGTCATGGAAAACCTCTTCAGCCACCCTGAACAAGAACCCGAGGCGGCCCGCGAAGGCGAGGATCTTAAGCCACTCATCGTCAACGTCGTTGTGCCCACGACCGTCCCCCACGCCTTCCAGGGGTTCACGGATCATCCTCATCTCTGGTGGCCGCTGGAAGAGGAGAGCGTTTACGGCGCTGGCTCCCACGTGGAGTTCGAGGAAAACCTCATCCTGGAGACGGCCGAGGATGGCCGCACCTCGGTGTGGGGAACTATTGACGACTGGCAGCCTCCGTTGTCCTTCCACGCCAGCTGGTACCCCGCGGGCACCCCTTTGTGGTCCACCGAGATCCGTGTGGTTTTCAGTGCAGTGGAGGGCGGTACGGAAGTCCGCCTGATCCATGACGGCTGGGAGGGTGCAGAAGATCCTGCAGCTTCGAGGGCGTCGTACGCGGACGGCTGGCCACGGGTTCTGGAGCGTTACGCGAGGTTCATGGGCGGAGCAGTTGCCTAGGGTTCGCAGGCTCAACGCAGGGGACTGGCAACTCCTGAAGAAGATTCGTTTGGAGATGCTCGCGGATACGCCCATGGCCTACATCGAGAGCATTGACGCTGCACGACGCCAGACGGACAGTCAATGGCAGGAACGGGCCGTGGCCATGTCCGGTGACGCGAGCATAACGTTGGTGGCTGACGACGGTGAGGACGGCTCCAGGTTCTGTGCCCTCATGCGGGTAGCCGTGAAGCATCCCCAGGATCCGGCAAGGCCGCTCCAGGCAATGCTGATCAGTGTGTACGTAGCACCCGAATTTCGTGGACTTGGATTGGCCGATGAACTCCTGCAGGAGGCGTGCGAGGCGGCGGCTAAGGAGCTCAGCGCGCATTCCCTTGAACTGGGTGTCCACGAGGACAACGCGCGTGCCCAGGCGTTCTACCGCCGCCACGGTTTCGGGATCAACGGCGCCAGCCGTCCGTATCCGCAGGACTCCTCCAGGCTGGAGCTCTTCATGGAGCGCCCGCTGCCGTAGAGACCCCGGACGCCGACATCCGCGCCTAGGTAACAACAGCTTTCGGCACAGCCGTGCTGTTCCGAACCACCAACGTGGTGGGGTGCTCAGCATCGGCGGGCTCAAGGGCCAGGCCGTTGTTGATCGCTCCAAGGAGAGTTTGGACGGCCAAGGCCCCCTGGCCTTTGGCGTCCTGATCGATCGTGGTCAGGCCCAGGACACCTCCAAGGTCGTGTCCGTCGATGCCCATGACGGAGAGGTCCTCAGGAATGCGTAGTCCGAAATCGCGGGCGGCCAGAATGGTACCTATAGCCATTTCATCAGAGGCCGCAAAGACGGCGGTGGGCCGGTCACGTGCACTCGCCAGCAGATGACGCGCAGCGGCGTAGGCGCCTTCGATGGTGAAATCAGCCGAAACGATCCATTCGGGCCTCACTTGGCAGCCGGCGTCGTTCATTGCCTTTTCGAAGCCGCTGCGGCGGGTTCCGGGCAGCTGGAAGTCTTGGTCGTAGGCTTCGTTTCCCGTGATGTGCGCGATCTTGCTGTGGCCGAGTCCCAACAGATGGTTGGTGGCCTGCATTGCGATGCCGACATCGTTGATCCGAATAGTCGAAGCTCCCGGAAGTGGACCGCCAATGCCGACGATGGGCCGGTGCATGGCGTGGAGTTGCCGGGTCTCACGTTCGCTGAGCTCCAGGGACACGGCGATCACGGCGTCGACGCGTTTGCGCAGCAGGAAATCGCTGAAGACACTGTGCCGGCGCGCAGGGTCTTCGCCGATGTTGTACAGGGTGAGGTCGTAGCCGGCTTCGAGGAGCGCTGCTGAAGCACCCTCGACCACCGCTGAATAGAACCAGCGGTGGACCGAGGGAACCACCAGGCCAACGTTGTGCGTACGGCCGGAGGCCAGGCTGGAGGCATGGTAGGACAACACAAAACCGAGCTCGGCAGCCGCGGCGCGTGCACGCTCCCGGCTGGCGGGGGAGACGTGCCCTTTGCCGCTCAAGGCCCGCGACACCGTGGCGACGGAAAGCCCTGCGTGCTCGGCTACGTCCTTGATGCCGGTCATGCTGCTCCTTGGTGGGAAATTAGCTGGCTGACAGCCAGATTGTCTCCCCCGAGCCTAGTGGATGCGTGGCTTCGGCCGCGGAGCTGCGCAGGATGACCTCGCCCGCTGGCAGCGGGAGGGGTTCTGCCCCGACATTCATGATTACCAGGGTGTTTCCGTTGAGATAGGCGAGGGTGGATTCCGTGCAGTAGTCCTCCACCCAGGCGAGCGACCCTGCGCCCAACCGCAACCGCGCCCGTTCGGCAAGCAGCGCGCGGTACAGGTTAAGGTGCGACGCCGGATCGGACTCCTGCTGGTCCCTCGCCAACGTGGGCCAGGACTCGGGTTGCGGCAGCCAGGGATCCAGGCCGTGCCCAAATCCAGCGTGGGTTTCAGCGGAACGCCAGGGCAGCGGTACTCGGCAGCCGTCGCGTCCGATTCTTGCCCCGCCAGTGCGGGCGAACGTGGGGTCCTGGCGCATGCTTGCCGGGATGCTCGTGGAGTCGGGAAGGCCAAGCTCTTCGCCTTGGTAGAGGTACGCCCCGCCCGGCAGGCCGAGCATGAACGCGGTTGCTGCGGCAGCCCGCCGTCGTCCGAGTTCTTCGTTGGGTTGGACGTCGTCCGGACCGATGCCGTCGCCGTCGCGGGGGCCCGGGCCGTCGTAGCCGAAGCGCGAGACGTGGCGGACGACGTCGTGGTTGGACAGAACCCAGGTGCTCGGGGCGCCCACGGCGTCCAAGGAGATCAGCGAGTCGGTGATGATCTGGCGCAGGCGGTGGAGGTCCAGGCCTGCGTGCAGGTAGGGGAAGTTGAAAGCCTGGTGCATTTCGTCAGGGCGGACCCATTGGGCCAGGCGGGGGAGCGGATCCACGTTGGCCTCGGCGCACAGGATGCGGTCCGGGCCGTACTCTTCCAGGATGGAACGCCAGCGGCGGTAAATGTCGTGCAGGGCTGGCTGGCCAAACATGGGAGCGTCCTGCCCCGGGAAGCCTTCTGAACTGTTGCCGTCGGCCCGTCCGCCCCAGTTCGGCAGGCCGGGAGCCTTGACCAGTGCATGGGCTACGTCCACCCGGAAGCCGGAAATTCCACGGTTCAACCAGAAGCGGAGGACGCGTTCGAATTCGGTGTGGACCGCAGGGTTGTCCCAGTTGAAGTCCGGCTGCGAGGAATCGAAGAGGTGGAGGTACCACTGTCCTGCCTGGCCGTCCGGCTCGATGACCCGGGTCCAGGCCGGTCCGCCGAAGTGCGACTGCCAGTTGTTGGGTGGTTCGTTGCCGTCCGGTCCAAGTCCGTCCCGGAAAATGAAGACCTCGCGCTCGGGACTGTGCGGTCCCGCTGCCAAAGCGGCCTGGAAAGCGACGTGCTGATCCGAGCAGTGGTTGGGGACGATGTCGGCAATCACCCGGAGATTGAGCCTGTTGGCTTCGGCAATCAGGGCATCGAAGTCTGTCAGCGTTCCGAACAGGGGATCGACGTCGCAATAGTCGCTGACGTCGTACCCGGCGTCACGCTGCGGCGAGCGGTAGAACGGCGACAACCAGACGGCGTCGACTCCCAGGCCTGCCAGCTGCGCGAGCTCGGCGGTGATGCCCGCGAGGTCGCCGATGCCATCGCCATTGAGGTCCCGGAAGGACCGCGGATAGATCTGGTAAATCACTGCGGAACGCCACCAACCGTGGGCCGTGGAGGCATCGTGGATGGGGGTGATTTGCGTAAACGCTGCAGGGGGCTCGAGGGCGGAATCCTGGAGCAAGGAATCAACGGACATGGAGTCATCGTAGAAGAGGATCGCCAAAATTGTAAACGTTTCCAGTGCTAAGGCTGCTGTTATTACAAGCCTTTAGCTATGCATGCCGTATTGCGTGCAGTGTGACAGCCGCACGGGTGGAAACGTTTGCAGACGCGGCCCTGAAAGCATCCGCGATGCTCTGGCTAGACTGGCCTGAAGACTGCGAAGACTGCCGGTTTGGCGTGTCCGCGGTGCTCATGTGGAGGGAATGTCTTGTCGGACGAAACGGCCATCGCCGGAACATCAGCAGAAAGCATCAGAAGCCGCACCATCGGTGAGGCAGAAGCCGGGGTGCGCACTGAACGTGTAGCCTTCCTTGACGAGCTCGCCACCGGGCTTGAGGCCCGGCAGGTAGCCAGGGACGAAGCAACTTTGACGGTCTACTCGATCGATCAAGGCCCAATGATTGAGCGACACCTGCCGCTCGCCGTCGTGTGGGCAGAATCGGTGGACGACGTGCAGCACGTAGTTCGTAGTTGCGCGGCCCACCAGGTACCGATCGTCGCCCGAGGCGCCGGAACCGGCGTGTCGGGAGGGGCCCACGCCACCGAAGGCTGCATAGTGCTGAGCCTGGAACGGATGAACCGCATCCTGGACCTTAACCCCGACGACGAGACCGCCGTCGTCGAACCCGGCGTCATCAACGCCGACCTGAATGTTGCCGCCGCGGAATACGGCCTCATGTACGCGCCCGACCCCGCCAGCTACAAAATGTCCACCATCGGCGGCAACGTAGCCACCAATGCCGGAGGACTTCGCTGCGCCAAATACGGGGTGACGCGCGATTCGGTACTGGCGCTGGATGTCGTCATGGCGGATGGGTCACTGATGCATACCGGCCACCAGACCTTCAAAGGCGTGGCCGGCTACGACCTCACCGCGCTGCTGGTGGGCTCGGAAGGAACCCTCGGCATCGTGGTGGGGGTGACCGTCCGGCTGAAATACCTGCCGCGGGAAGTCCACACCATCGCCGCGTTCTACCAGGACTTCCGCGGTGCGGCCGCGGGCGTTCTGGCCGTTGGCAAGGCGCGCGTGCAGCCAGCCATCATGGAATTGCTCGACAACGGAACACTGGTCCAGCTTGATGAACTCCACGGTGGGGATCTGCAAAAGCGTGGCAAGTCGTTGCTCCTGATCCAAACCGACGGTTTCGGTGCGGCTGCAGAGGCCGACGTCGTGCGGCAGGTTCTCGCCGCGGGCGGCGCCACCGTGACCACGGAAGCCAGCGCCGAGGCTGAAATGCTGGTGGAAATTCGCCGCAACAGCCGCGGCGTGGAGGTGGACGATGAGTTCAGGGTAGGCGAGGACATCGCCGTGCCGCGGTCACGCCTGGTGGACTTCGTGGCCTCGCTCGAGGCAATGGCCAAGCGCTTCGAGGTCAACCTCAAAGTGGTGGCCCACGCCGGCGACGGTAACCTGCACCCAACGTTCTGGATGGACCGGGTCGATCCCGCAACAGACGCCGATGCCCTGGTGCGACTCAATGCTGCCCTGGACGAATCGATCCGTGTGGGCCTGGAGATGGGTGGCACCATCACCGGTGAGCATGGGGTAGGGCAGTACAAGCTGCGGTGGCTCGGGCTGGAGCAGCCTGAGCCGGTGCGCGAGCTGCAGCGCAGGATCAAAGAGCTGTTTGATCCGCAGGGGATCCTGAACCCGGGGAAGGCCATCTAGCGGGTTTTTGTACAGCTAACGCGCTCAAAAGGGCGTCTTAAGGACGTTAGCTGTACAAAAACTCCATGGGGGCGGGCGTAACTCCGAAGGGGCGGGCGTGTGGCGGGGTTCCTGGATCCCACGAATTGGTATCCCAAGGCTGTCACTACGTAAGGCCTGGTTACTTCGTGCCGCTTGTGGACGCGGATTTACATCCGGACGATCAACCCATACTCTTGTTTGGTATACCAAAGAAGCTATGAGGAGATCGACGTGTCAGAACAGCGCCGGGTGGTGCCCCAACCTTCGGGACGTCGCTCCCACGTCTCAACGGCTTTGGTGTTGCTCGCCTTGGTGCTGGTGTCTGTCAATCTCCGTCCCGCCATCACCACCGTTGCAGGCGTCATGGCGCAGGTACCCGGAGTGTTCGGCCTGGATCCGGCTTTGCTGCCCTTGTTGGGCACCCTGCCTGTGTTGGCTTTCGGCGTGTCCGGGCCGATCGGACCGTGGTTGGCCCGACGCCTCGGGACGGGCCGGGCCGTCGCCGTCGCGCTTCTGGTATTGGCGGCAGCATTGATTATTCGGTCGACCGTACCGACACTCCTGCTGCCAGGGACCTTCTTGGCCGGTATGTCCATCATGACCGCCAGTGTGCTGGTGCCCCAGATCGTCAAGGCCAACAGAGGGACTGGTTGGTGGACGGGTCTGTGCACCATGGGATTTGGTCTGGGCGCTGCGCTTGGAGCAGGCCTGGTCCAGCCACTGGAACAGGCCTTTGGCGGCAATCTGGCTTCAGCCCTGGCGGTGTGGGCTGTCCCGGCCCTCATCGGCGCATTCCTGATTCACCGCTCCGGAGGACGGCCGACGGCGGCACTCGCGTCCTCCGCGTCCGTCACCACGGCGGTCGTCACCACGGCGGTCGGCGCCGAAGCAGCGACGACGGGAGCCCCGCCGTCGGACGTTAGCGCTCCGCTCCGAAGGCAACCCACCGCGTGGGCCGTGACGGCGTTCTTTGGCCTGCAGGCCATGCTGTACTTCGCCATCACATCCTGGCTGGCGGTCTACCTGGTATCCCGTGGACTTGGCTCTGCCGATGCCGCTGCGCTCCTTGCGTGGTTCAGCCTCGCCGGACTCCCGGCCAGCCTGTTGGCTCCCGTGCTGGCCAGCCGGCCTGTGATCCTTCGGATCCTGGCGCCGGGTCTGGGACTCTCTGTGGCTGCGGCACTGCTGGGTGTTCTGGTGGCGCCTGCGGAGCTCCAGTTCCTGGCAGTGGGGATCCTGGGGGTTGTGCAGAGTGCCGGGTTCGGACTCGGCATGGCGTTGGTGGTGATTCGATCAGCCGGACCGGAGTCGGCCGGGAAACTGTCCGCCATGAGCCAAGGGTTTGGCTTCGCGCTGGCCTCGTTGGGTCCGTTGCTGGCAGGGCTACTGCACGAGATGACCGGAGGCTGGGAGGTAACCTTCTGCGTGCTGGCCGCGGAAGCGGTGGTGCTCGCCGTCGCCGGCTTCTTCGCCATCCGCGGGCCTTTGGTGAGCGTCGGTCCCGGGACTGTCAGAGGGCAATCCAGCGGCGTATCCTCGCGGTATGAGCAACTCATCATCGACGAACCAGCCAAGTAGCCCGGCCACGGAAATCCTTGAAACCAACGAATGCTGGGAGCTGCTCCGCGGCGTTTCTGTGGGCCGGCTGGCCGTGGTGGTGGACCACCACCCGGACATTTTTCCCGTGAACTACAAGGTGGACCACGGCACCATGGTGTTCCGGACAGGAGAAGGCACCAAGCTGCACGCGGCACTCAGCGATACCCCTGTCGCCATCGAGGCCGACGGCGTGAATCCTGAAACCGGAGTGGCCTGGAGCGTAGTCGTCAAGGGACAAGCCACCGCCGTGAGCCTGACCCAGGAAGTGCTGGATACCATCGGCCTCCTGCTCTTCCCCTGGGAGGCGGGCCAGAAAGACCAGTTCATCAGGATCATTCCCTCTTCCGTGACCGGACGCCGGTTCATGGTGACACCACCGGATACGTGGTGGACCCCCATGGATGGAGCGCCCACAGCGAGGAGTGAGTAGGCCGGGAATGACAAACCCGCCCTTACGCGGAGCCCTCACCGTACGACGGCCAGGGCTCCGTGCAAGAGCGGGTTCGGCAACAGCTAAACGAGTTCCAGCTGGTCCGCCACAACGCGACCGGCGTGAATGACCGTGCGGTCCTTGCCCCGGTCCATCACCGTGGAGGCCACGGTTTCGCCGTCCACCAGGAGCAACTCCGCGGGATCGCCGACCTCGACGCCGGGACGGTGGGCGGTGTCCTTCAGCCTGGTCGCGTCGGGGTCCAGAATGCTGGCGCCACCGATGGTGGCGATAGCCAGGCAGTGCTCAATCAGCTCGTCCTTCCGGAAACCGTGGGTGAAGGCCAGCTGCCAGGTCCGGTCCAGCATGTCCGTGTTGCCATAGGGGGACCAGTAGTCGCGCTGGCCGTCCTCGCCCAGGCCAAGGCGGACCCCGGCCTCGGTCAGCAGAGGTATGGGCAGCTGACCGGCGGCAGCGGGAGCAACCGAAGCCAAGGAGACGTCAAGCTCCGCGAAGGCATCAATCAACCTCCGGGTGGTGGACTCATTAACGCTGCCCAGTTGGTAGGCATGGGACATGGTCACCTTGCCCTGCATGCCCAACGCGCGGGTGCGCTCCAGTACCAGATCGGTGCTGAAGACCCCCAGCTCGCCCGGTTCGTGGAGGTGGATATCGATGGGAACCTGGTATTTCTCCGCCAGGCCGAACACGATGTCCAGATGCTTGGCCGGATCCCGGTCCAAACTGCAGGGATCGATCCCGCCCATCACGTTGGCCCCGGCTTTGAGGGCTTCTTCCATGAGTTCCACGGTGCCCTCCTCCAGCAACAGGCCGGCCTGCGGGAAGGCGATGAGGTCCACGGACGCCTGCGCCGCGAACTTCTCCTTGGCGGCAGCAACGGCCTCGAAACGCTCCAGACGGCAGTCCACGTCGACCTGGGCGTAGGAACGCACCCGGGTCGTGCCCCGCGCGATCATCCGGCCCAGGGTGTCGTTCACACGGTCCTGCAAGGGCACCTCGGCGTTGCGCCAGTTCTGCCGGTCGTTCATCATCATGGTCCACACACCCGGGCCGCCGGTGTGCTCACGGAACGGCAAGCCGACCCGGGTGGAATCCAAGTGGACGTGCACGTCGGAAAAGGACGGCAGCAGCAAGCGCCCACGGCCTTCCACTACGGTCACGTCACCTGGAATGACGCGTGACGGGTCATGCGGTTCGACGGCGGTGATCTTGCCGCCCGCTTCGACGCCGCCCGCTTCGGCGCCGCCCGCTTCGCCTGCGGCGAGGGTGACGTCGCTGAGGGCCTGCCCCCAGGGGCGGACGGCGCGGATCAGGGTATTCAATGGTTGCTCCTTCGGTTGTGAATCCATTGACTGCCGGTTATTGCGCGGCGGTCAAGACTTTTGCGGCATTGTCCACGTGGTGGCAGGCCGGCGAGGCGGGGGTGGCCGGTGCAGGAATCGAGTCGATGCAGCGCCGGCGTTGTTCCTCCGGCAGCGTGCCAATCAGCGGGCAACGGGTCCGGAAGACACATCCGCTGGGCGGATTGGCGGGAGAGGGGAGATCACCCCGGAGCCGCACCTTCACCTGTTCCCGGGCAGCACGCGGATCCGGCAGCGGGACCGCGGACAGCAGGGCCTTGGTGTACGGGTGCAAGGGGTTGCTGAACAAAGCATCACGGGGTCCTTGTTCCACGATCTTGCCCAAGTACATCACAGCGACTTCGTGGGAGATGTGCCGGACCACAGAGAGATCGTGCGCAATGAAGATGTAGGAAACCCCGGTGTCGCGCTGGATTTGCTGCAGAAGGTTCACCACCTGCGCCTGCACCGAAACGTCCAAGGCGGACACAGGTTCGTCGCACACGATCACCGACGGATTCAGTGATATGGCCCGGGCGATGCCCACCCGCTGCCGCTGCCCGCCGGAAAATTCATGGGGGAAGCGGTTGTAGTGCTCCGGCTTGAGGCCCACCTGGTCCAGGAGTTCCTTGACCCTGTTCTTGAGTCCACCCGGAGGGTTGATCTTCTGCGCCACCATGGGAGCCGCGATGGCGGTCCCCACGGATTGCCGCGGGTTCAGGGATGCGAAAGGGTCCTGGAAGATCATCTGGACCTTGCGCCGGAAGTTGTACAGGTCCCGGCCGCGCAGCTGGCTGATGTCCTCGCCGTCCACCAGGATTCGTCCGCCGGTCGGATCCAGTAGCCGGGCCACCATGCGTCCGGTGGTCGACTTACCGCACCCGGACTCACCGACCAGCCCCAAAGTCTGGCCTCGGGCGAGACTGAACGATACGCCGTCGACCGCTTTTACCGAACGTTTGGGGGCGCCCGGAAGGAGGCCGCCCTTCAGCGGGAAATGCTTCTGCAGGTTCTCAACCTGGAGGATTGCTTGCTGTTCCATGGCAGTCCTAACGGGAATTCCGGATGGTGATGATCTGTGGGCCGCTCAGGTGGCAACGCGTGCCGTGCCCATCTTCGACGCGAAGCCCGGGCCGTTGACTGATGCAGACGCCGTCGCCGGCAAGGTCGGCGTACTGGCACCGTGCGCTGAAGATGCAGCCCTTGGGCAGGTCAAGGAGCGACGGCGGCTGGCCGGGGATGGGGGTCAGCTGGCTTGCGGAGCTGTTGAGGGTCGGCATCGAGTTCAGCAGACCCAAGGTGTAGGGGTGCTGGGTGTCGTAGAAGACTTCGTCCACCGTTCCGGACTCGACACACTGGCCGCCGTACATGACCAAAACGTTGTCGCAGACCTCAGCCACGACGCCGAGGTCGTGGGTAATGAGGATGAGCGCCGAGTTGGTCTCCTCCTGGAGCTCTGACATGAGATCCAGGATCTGCGCTTGGACCGTCACATCCAAGGCTGTGGTGGGCTCATCTGCGATCAGGAGTTCGGGTTCGCAAATCAGCGCCATCGCGATCATGGCACGTTGGCGCATGCCGCCGGAAAAGTGGTGCGGGTACTCGTCGTAGCGCTGCTCCGGGCTGGGGATTCCCACCCTTCCCAGCATGTCGACGGCGGCAGCCCGGGCCTGCTTCTTGCTGGCCTTGTTATGGACCAGGTACGCCTCGGCGATCTGGTGCCCCACCGTGTAAAAGGGGTGAAGGGCCGAGAGCGGATCCTGGAAGATCATGCCGATGTTGCGGCCGCGGAGTTGGCGCATGGCCGACTCCGGCAGGGCCACCAAGTCCTTGCCCTGGAACATTGCCTGGCCGGTCACCTTGGCCGAGGTGCCCTTCAACAGGCCCATCAGCGCCTGGCTGGTGACGGACTTTCCGGAGCCCGATTCGCCCACGATGCCAAGGGTCTGGCCGCGATCCAGCGTGAAGTCCATGCCATTCACTGCGGAGACAACGCCGTCGTCCGTAGGGAATTTCACGGTCAGGTCGCGGACCTCAAGGAAAGGCGCGGTAGCTGTGGCGCTCGCCGATGTTGTTGCGGTGTGCAGCTGGGTCATTGGAGCCTCACTCGGGGATCGATGGCGGCATAGGCGAGGTCCACGGCAACGTTGGCGACGATGACGAAGAACGCCGCCAGCATGGTGATGGCCATGGTGACAGGGAGGTCGCCGGAGATGGCGGCGTGCACTGCCGTGAAACCCAGCCCGGGGACGGAGAAGATCTGCTCCGTGAGGACAGCGCCACCGAGCAAGAGGCCAATGTCCATGCCCAGCATCGTCACTACCGGGGTAATTCCGGCCCGGACGCCGTGCTTGAACGTGACGGTCCGGGGTGCGAGGCCTTTCGCGCGTGCTGTGCGGATGAAGTCCTCACCGAACGTCTCAATCATGTTGGTGCGCGTCACCCGGATGTAGGAGGCGCTGAAGAGCACTGCCAAGGCGATCCAGGGCAGCAGGTAATTGGCCACCCAGGCTCCCGGACCCTGTGGACCGAACGGGCTGTTGATCTCGTTGGTGGTGAAGGGCAGCAGATGGAGTTGGTTGACGAACAAGAGCAGCAGGAAGAGGCCTGTGACGGGGATGGGCAGCGACACGCCCACAGAGGCGGCCCCCACGATGAACTTGTCCACCGGAGTTCCCTTGCGCAACGCAGCGAGGAGGCCGAGCCCCACGCCCGTGATGGTCCAGAGCACCAACGCGCCGATGGCCATGGAGAACGTGTAGGGGAGAGAACGGCCGATGATGTCAGCGACGTTCTCGTTGGTTTGGAAGGACTTGCCCAGGCAAGGCCATTCGCAGAGGGTCTGTGCCCCCGGGGCTCCGATCATCCTCGAGGAGAAGAGCCCTCGGATGTAGTCGAAGTACTGGATGAAAAACGGTTGATCCATGCCCAAGGCAACACGGGCCTCGGAGACGCGCTCGGGTGTGCACTCCTGGCCGCAGGCAGCCGCTGCGGGGTCGGACGGTCCCAGCTGGAACAAGGTGAAGGTGATGAAACTTACCGCGAAGAGGAGCAGGACCAAAGATCCGGCCCGGCGAAGAATGAACGTCATCATGGTGGTGGTTGCGGGCCGCCCGCTACTGCAGGCGGCCCGCTTCTCCTTCTGGACTAATGGTTCGAAAGCGCAGTTAGTGCTCGACGCCGACGATCGAGAGGTCGATGCCACCGAAGAAGTAGCCCACCTGTGCGTTGCGGACATTGGAGCCCACCACGCTGTTGGTGTGGGTGCGGATGAGCGGCACAATCGGGTAGGTCTTCAACGCCGTACCAAAGGCTTCCGACCACTTCTTACCGAGTTCCTCGGAGGAGCCGTCCGTGTTGCGCAGCTCGAACATCGTCTTGGAAACTACGGGATCGAAGTAGCGGGACGTGTTGGAGAAGCCGTAGCTGGTGCCGTCATTGTTCGGTCCCAGCAACGGATCCGCGGAGGTGCGGACGGATGCCGGGTCGGCGCCGCCACACCAACCGGAACGGCCCATGTCCGGGAGCTGCTCGCTTGCAAGGACCGAGTAGTAGTTCGGGGCAGGAATCGGCACGAGCTCCACCTCGATTCCCAGGGCCTTCAGGTTCTGCTGGACCACGGTGCCGGTGTTCTTGAAAGCATCGCGGTTGTTGGCGTAGCCGTAAGTGAGGGTCTTGGGGTACTCCTTGCCCTCGAGCAGCTTCTTGGCTTCTTCGAGTTTGGGCTTACCGGCCGGATCCAGTTCCAGCTGCGTCTCCACGTAGCCGCGCATCTTGTCGTTCAGCGGGCTCTGGGTCAGTTCGCCAAAGCGTCGTCCGCCGTACTGCACCAGAATCGATTGGCGGTCCAGGGCCAGGGCGATCGCCTTACGGACATCCGGGTCCTTGATCTTTTCCGTGTTCAGGCTCAGGACGTCGTTGCAGCCAAGCAGTCCGGATGCCACACGGTCCTTGACCTTGGCGTCAGCGAGCTTCGCCGAGTCCGAGGTCTGCAGGGCGCCGTTGGAATCAAGCGTGATGGCGTTTGGATCCGAGTCCGCCAGCAGCTGTTGGCTGATGGTGGCCTGGGACGTGGAGAGGGAGAAGCTGAACGTGTCCGGAAGCGCCGAACGGTTGGGGTCCGTGGACGGATCCCAGTGCGGGTTGCGGACCAGCTTCAACGACTTGCCCCGGTTGTAGGACTCCACCATGTACGGACCGGACGATACCGGGTGGTTGGTGTAGTCCAGCTTGGTGTCCTTGGCCTTGGGGACCGGCGCGGTGTTGGACCGGGAAGCCAGCGCCGGGAATTCGGCGAACGGCTTCTTCAGGTGGAAGACCACGGTGCGCTCGTCCGGTGTTTCAACCGCCTTGAGCACAGCGGAAGGATCCTTGTAAGGCCCCTTGTACCCGCCGGCGTCGAGCGCTGCATTCAACTCCTGCGGCGCCTGGGTGAACACGTCCTGCGCAAAGGTGCGCTCCACGCCGTACTTGATGTCGGCCGAAGTGATGGGCGTGCCGTCCTCGAACTTCACGCCTTCCTTGAGGGTGAAGGTCCAGCTCAGGCCGTCGTCGGAAGCCTTGCCGGTGTCCGTAGCGAGGTCCGGCACCACTGTCGGCGGTTGCCCCGCCGTTTCCTTGGCCATGGTGAGTGTCCGGTAGTAGAGCTGTCCGACGTTGGCGGTCTGAACGTAGTTGCTGTTTCCGGGATCCAAGGTCTGGAAGTCCGAGGACATCAGGACGTTGATGTTGCCGCCCTTGCCGGTGAAGCCGGACTTGACCACAACGGGCGCCAGTTCGGTGACGGATTCGGCAGGCTTGGAACTGCCGGGCTGGTTTTGACCTGCCGCGCAGCCGGTAGCGGCCACTGCGATCAGCACGGAAAGCGCCAGTGCTCTCGTGGGGGTTTTCATAATGCTCCTAGGGATGTGAGTGAAACGGAGGTTTGTTAGTGGCGTGAGGCCTTGGGATCGAGTGCATCCCGGACGGCATCGCCCAGGAGGTTGAACGCCAGCACGGTGACGATGAGCATGACGCCCGGGACGGCAAGGAACCATGGATCGCTGAGGTACCAGTTGCCGGATTGGGCGGCGTTGAGCATCTGACCCCACGACGGTGTGGGGTCCTTGACGCCGACGCCCAGAAAGGACAGGGCCGCTTCAGCGGAGATGTTGGTGGGGATCAGCATGGTGGCGTAGACCAGGACGACACCCATGACGTTGGGGATGATCTGTTTGAACAGGACGCTCAAATGCGACGCACCGAAGGATCGCGCGGCTTCGACGAACTCGCGCTCGCGGAGGCTCAGCACCTGGCCGCGGACGATCCTGGCGAGGTAGGCCCAGCCAAAGAAGCCAAGGATGATCACGAGCGAGGCCATGGGGAGGAAGCTGCCTTCGCCCAGCGGGGTGTCGCGGAGGCGTGACTGCAGGATGGGCGTGAGGGAGAGCACCAACAGAAGGTGCGGGAAGGCGAGGAACAGGTCCATGATCCGGCTGATGATGGCGTCGGTCTTGCCGCCAAAGTAGCCGGCGGCGGCGCCGAGGACCGTTCCAAGGACCACGGAAACCGCCGTGGACAGCAAGGCGATGGTCAGGGAAACCTGGCCGCCGTATGCGAGCCTGGCGAAGAGGTCCCGGCCCAGGCCGGGCTCCACGCCCAACCAGTGCTGGGCCGAGGGGTACATGTAACCGGGGAGGGGCAGCCCGGGGGTCTGGAAATCGTCCAGTACTTCAGGGCTGGTGTTTGAGGTGAAGGGGTCGTTCCCGGACATTGCGCTGAGCACGGGTGCCAGGACCGCGAACAGCATGATCGCCACGACGACGCACAAGCTGGTGAGGGCGATCTTGCTGCGCCTGATCCTCATCCACGCGGTGGCGAGCAGGGATCGTGCTTCGGCGGTGGCGGCGGCAGTGCCCTCCGGCGTCGTCGCCAGCGTCGTTGCTGGTGGAAGCGGCGGGCTGCCGGTGTTGGGCTCGACGGACTGTATTTGGGTCAACGGTTCTGCTCGTTTCATGATCTGGAGCGGGCTCCGGAGTTCTTGTATACCAAAATAGATTAGATCAGGATTCATGCGATGTAAATCACAAATAATGTACTGTTTGGAATACCAGAGACTATTACGAGCTGTCCTTCCCGGACAGGAAACAGGAGCTGCCGTGCCCACCAAGGTCACCGCCCGCTATGTGCTGGGCCATCACAATGGACACCATGTCCTGCTCGAGAACGCCTGCGTGGTCTACAGCGGCCACACCATCGACTACGTGGGCCATGACTATGCCGGCCCGGTGGATGAGCGACGTGATCTGGGCGATGCCCTGCTGATGCCGGGATTGATCGACCTGGATGCCCTCACGGACATCGACCACCTCATCCTGGACAGCTGGGCCGGTCCGGAGCAGGCCAAAGGCCATCAGTGGTCGGAGGACTACTTCCGGAATCGCCGCGCCAACGTCTTTACCGCCGAAGAACGCCAGGAGATCCGCGAATACGCCTTGATCCAGCTGGTCCTGCACGGCATCACCACCTACATGCCCATTGCCTCCGAAGTGCACTCCGAATGGGCCGAGCCCGTCGAGGAACTGGTGGGCATGGCGGAGACCAGCCGGCGCCTGGGGCTGCGCGGATACCTCGGCCCCGCCTATCGCTCGGGCGTGAACGTGGTGCTGTCCAACGGTGAACGTTCAGTGATGTTCGACGACGACCGCGGCCGTGAGGGGCTGGCCGGTGCCTTGCGCTTCATTGACTACGCCAACGAACTCAACGATCCCTTGGTCAACGGAGTACTGCTTCCCTGCAGGATAGAGACCTTGGACCTCCAGCTGCTCAAGGAGACTGCAGCTGCCTCCACCGAATGGGACGTCCTGGTGCGCCTTCACTCGCTCCAAGGCCTGGTTGAACGTCAGCTCATCATGGACTGGCACGGCATGACGCCCCTGGAACTCCTGGATCAGGTTGGCCTGCTCAACGAGCGCCTCCTGATACCGCATGCCACCTACACTGACAGAAATCCCGCAGTATACGGCGAAGACCGCGGAGACCTCGCCCGGCTGGCCGACAGTGGCGCCAGCATCATCCACTGCCCCCTGACCTCCATGCGCTACGGCAGCACACTGGATTCCTTCAACGCCTACAAGGAAGCGGGAATCAACATCTCCCTGGGCTCGGACTCTTTCCCGCCCGATCTCATTCGCGGCATCGATGCCGGAGTTCAGCTCGCCAAAATCCTCGCCGGAACCAACGACGCCGGTGACGTCGCCGGGTACTTCGACGCCGCAACCCTGGGCGGTGCGCAGGCGCTAAGGCGCCCTGACCTCGGCCGGCTCGAACCGGGTGCCCAGGCAGACTTGGTGGCGTTCTCCTTGGGGGACATTCGCGACGGCGTACACGAGGACCCGCTGCGAACCCTCCTTCTCAACGGAACAGCCCGCCAGGCCGTGCTGTCAGTAGTAGCCGGACGGACCATCATGGCCGATGGTGCCATCGACGGTGTGGACCTGGATTTCTGGCGGTCCAGGGGGCAGGAACTTTTCGACACGATGCGCCGGGCCTACAGCCAACGTGACATCAGGAACCGTCCTGCCGATGAGCTGTTTCCTCCCGTGTATGCTCGGTTGGAACGCTGACCGGCGCCGACCGGTGACGGGAGCGTACGCAGGATTGAAGGGAAGTTCCACAGTGGCTGAGGCGACGCCGGAAACCGGGAATGGCCGCGATGACGAGGCCCGCGCGGAGAACGTGTACCAACTGGTGCTCGAAGGCATTGTCACAGGCAAATACGCCCAGGGTGCCCGACTGCGTGAACGTGAACTTTCCGAGATCTACAACGTCTCCCGCATCCCGGTCCGTGAGGCCATCCAGCGGCTGGAACAGGACGGCTTCGTGGCCACCTTTCCGCGCCGCGGCGCCGTGGTGCGACAACTGACGCTCACCGACGTCAATGAACTCTTCGACGTCCGGCTCTGCCTGGAGACGTTCGCTGCCCGCATGGCTGCAACCCGCGTGGCCGAAGGTGGCGACGGCGGGCGGCTCGAGGAACTCATGGAGGCCTCCCGTGCGGCCATCGACGACGACCGCACTGACGACGTCGCCTTGATCAGCGCCGAGCTGCACGCCGAAATCGTGCGCCTCTCCGGAAACAGCCTCTTGATCGAGTCGGTGAAGCCGTTGTTCGGGCGCATGCGCTGGATTTTCGGCCTCACCCACAACCGCAGCCACGAACTCCAGCGCGACGAACACACCGAGCTGTGCAATGCGATCCTCAAGGGCAAGCCCGACTTGGCCTACTCCCTGGCGTACTCGCACATTGAACTGGGCCGTGAGCCCGTACTGGCCGGTCTCGCGGAGACCCTGGAACCCTGACTAGTCGTCGGCGTCGGGGTAGGCGTCTTCTTCTTCGTCGTCGTACCGGCCGGATTCTTCCACCTCGACCTCAAGGATCTTGAGCAGTTCCGTGTCCGGGTTCAACATGATGGCTGCCTCGTCGCGGCGGTGCTGCAGCACGGTGTCCAGATACGACTGCACCGTCTCAGCCAGGGGCACGTAGCGGTCCTGCTTCTGGCTCATGTACCAGCGGTGCTCCAGGACTTCGTGCACCACCTCCGCGGGCTCCAGCTTTCCAGCGAGGTGCCTGGGGATGGAACGCACGATGGGTTCGAAGATCTGGCTGACCCAGATGTGGGCACTAATTTCCTCGTCCAAATCCGGGTTGTTGTCAGCGCGGAACTGGTCCATGTCGTTCAGGAGCCTGCGTGCCTGGTTCTCCTGGGCATCCAAACCGGTAAGGCGCAGCAACCGCCGCTGGTGATGGCCGGCGTCGACGACTTTTGGCTGAAGCTGGATGGTGGAGCCGTCCGCCGTGGTCTTGATGGCGTATTCCTCGACGTCGAAGCCGAGCTCGTTGAGGCGACGGATGCGGGCACCCACGCGCCAGCGCTCGCCCAGTTCGAACGATTCCTTCTCAGTCAGCTCTGTCCAGAGCCGGCGGTAGCTGCCCATGATCAGCTCGCTGGTGGCCACTGGATCCACCTTCTCCTCGATGAGCCCGCCGTCGAGGAGGTCCATCAGCTCGCCGGCGATGTTCACACGGGCGATCTCGAGATCGTATTCCCGCTGGCCCATGGACAGGTCCGGGTAGAGCTCGCCCGTCTCCGCATCCACAAGGTACGCCGCAAAGGCGCCCGCATCACGGCGGAACAGCGTGTTGGACAGGGAAACGTCGCCCCAATAGAAGCCAATCAGGTGCAGCCGGACCAGCAGCAGCGCCTGCGCGTCGATCAGACGGGTCAGCGTGTCCTTGCGGAGCATCTGCGAAAACAGGGCGCGGTACGGCATGGAGAACTTCAAGTGCCGGGTCACGAGCACGGGGTTGAGCGGCTTGCCATCGGCTGTGGTGCGGCCCGTAATGACGGCCACGGGCTCCACGCACGGGACGTCCAGACGGGCGAGTTTGCGCAGCATGTGGTACTCATGGCGTGCTACGTGCTCGGAGGTTTCCTTGATGGCGATCACCGAGCCGCCCAAGTGGGCGAAACGGACGATGTGCCGGGAAATACCGCGGGGGAGCGCAGCCAAGTACTCGGCTGGCCAATCCTCCAGGGCGATGTGCCACGGCAGGTCCAGGAGCTCAGGGTCGGCGGCCGCGGCCGTGATGTTCAGCGAACCAATGACGCTGGCCGGAGGCGCAGAATCCTGTGCACTTGCGGCCTCGGTCCGGGGGAGCTTGCCGATCTGCCCGTAGTCGGTTGGTTCGTCGTGCCACTGGGCTTCGTTTTGCTCGCTCATGCCTCAATTGTTCCGTATTCGGGGGATCCCGGCGCACCTGGCGCCGGGAAGGGATCTGCCGGCTTTGCCGACCATTCGACGTCGGGGGCCTCCTGAAAGACGACCCCCTGCTTGGCGAGGCGCTCACCAAAGGCGCCCAGCCGACGTCGGAAGTCGCCGGCGTTGCGGACCTCCTGTTCGGACCAGCCGACTTCCGCAAGGGAAATGGCCCGGGGGTACAGGAGCCACTGTGCCTGTTGGTTGTTGCGCACAGTTTCGGTCCAGAGTGGTCCTTCGATACCCAGGATTTGTTCGTCGTGCAGGCCGCCCTGGGCCGGATCCCAGTTGTAGTACTCGGCCCAGGCGAAGGGCCCGCCCTCAACCCATTCGAGGCCGATGGGGCTTTCCGGAGAGTACTTCTGGTCCAGGTACGTGTTGGCCGCGGGGGACATGATCACAGTGGGTGCGGTAGCGGAGGCTTTCCGGACGGTCGCGTCCAGATCGCCGAACCAGTACTGGATCACCGAACCCTCTGGAAGCTCGACGGCGGCGTACTCGTTCCAGCCGACCACCGCCTTGCCGGTTTCCGCGCCGATCCGAACGAACTCCTGGACCATGGTGATGTAGTCATCGTGCCCGGTGAGGTGGGCCTCGTCGCCGCCTATGTGCACATAAGGGCCGGTCGTGATCGCGGCAAGCTGGCCGAGGACTTCGCGGACGAATTCGTAGGTCACCGGCAGGTCCGCACTCAACGTTGACCATCCCACCTCCGAGGTGGTGCTCATGGGCTTGGCCTGACCGTCCGGGTTGAGCTGGGGGATAGCCGCGAGGGCCGCGTTGACGTGGCCGGGAAGGTCGACCTCAGGTATCACCACCACGTTCTTGGAGGCGGCATAGGCCTGGAGGTCCTTGAAATCCTGCTGGGTATAGAAGCCGGAGGTGCCCCGCGGCGGAATTGCCGTTGGCACCTCCACAGCGCCCTGCCCGCCGATCGCCGTCAGCTGCCGGTAGTCCAGGCCGGAAGGGCTCTCCGCCGGTTGGTGGATCTCGATCCGCCAGCCCTGGTCATCGGTCAAGTGCAGGTGGAGGGCGTTGAACTTGAACTGGGTCATGACATCGATCTGCTCCTTCACCTCCTCCACTGTGAGGAAGTTCCGGGCAACGTCCAGCATGAGCCCGCGGTAGCCAAAGCGGGGGGCGTCCAAAATTTCGACGGCGGGAACCGCCCAGGTGCCGGCGTCGCCGGCGCCGGAGCCGTCCTCAATGGCGGCCGGGAAGAGCTGCCGCAGCGTCTGTACTCCATTGAAGAGGCCCGCAGGGGTGGAGGCCGTAAGCCGGACACCGTCGACGGCGACGTTCAGCGAATAAGCCTCAGGGCCGCCGTCGGGCGATTCATCCAGCTCCAAGGCGATGTCCCCGGGGCGGGAAGCTTCGACGATGGGCAGTTCATGGCCCGTGCCAGAGCGGAGCAACGCGGCCAGCTGTTCGGCGGGCTGCGTGGCGGAGCCGCTGGCTACGATCCTTGCGTCGGCTGCGAGGGTGAAGGCCGGGCCGTTTTGGGGCGCAACGTGGGAGGGCCGGGGAATCAGGTTGTCTGTGGTGTTCATGCCGTTCTTTCCGGGAAGAAGGTTAACGTGATAACGGCCCGACCGGAAGGGTCGGGCCGCCATCACACTGCGGAACGTACAGACGCGATTAGTCGCCCAGGCGCAGGCCCGTCTTGGTGTCGAACAGGTGCACGTGGCCGGACTGCGGACGGACGAAGATGGACTCACCCTTCATCGGAGGGCGGCGGCCGTCGACGCGTGCAACGATGTCGTGGCTCTTGCCATCGAGGACGGTGTGGCCGTAGACGTAAGCGTCGGCGCCGAGCTCTTCGACGACGTCCACCTCAACCTGGAGGCCTTCGCCCTGCGGAGCGGTCTCGAGGTCCTCGGGGCGGGAACCGACGGTGACGGTCTGGCCGTGTGCCTCTTCGAGGACGTCGCGCGGCACGGGGTAAACCGTTCCACCGAACTGGACGCCGCCGTCGACAACCGGCAGTTCCAGCAGGTTCATGGCAGGGGAGCCGATGAAGCCTGCAACGAAAACGTTCTGCGGGCGGTCGTAGAGGTTGCGCGGGGTGTCAACCTGCTGGAGCAGGCCGTCCTTGAGGACTGCTACGCGGTCACCCATGGTCATGGCCTCGACCTGGTCGTGCGTCACGTAAACCGTGGTGACGCCGAGGCGACGGGTCAGGGATGCGATCTGCGTACGGGTCTGGACACGGAGCTTGGCGTCAAGGTTGGACAGCGGCTCATCCATGAGGAAGACCTGCGGGTTACGGACGATTGCACGGCCCATGGCAACACGCTGGCGCTGACCACCGGAGAGTGCCTTCGGCTTGCGGTCCAGGTACTGCTCAAGGTCAAGAAGCTTGGCGGCTTCGCGGACACGCTCTGCGCGCTCTTCCTTGGAGACGCCGGCGATTTTCAGAGCGAAGCCCATGTTGTCCGCAACGGTCATGTGCGGGTACAGGGCGTAGTTCTGGAAGACCATTGCGATGTCGCGGTCCTTCGGGGGAACATCCGTCACGTCGCGGTCACCGATCAGGATGCGGCCGGCGTTCACGTCCTCAAGACCTGCGAGCATGCGCAGGGAGGTGGACTTACCGCAACCGGAGGGTCCAACGAGGACCAGGAATTCGCCATCGGCGATGTCGATGTTGAGCTTATCGACGGCGGGCTTATCTGTGCCCGGGTACAGACGCGTAGCGTTATCAAAAGTAACTGTAGCCACAGTTATCAATCCCTTCACCGGCAGGTACGTGCCGGACGATCCGTTGTGAATGGTTCATTTTCTTCAGTTGAACTCCCCGGCCGAGGGCCGGGGAGGATCCATAACGCCGCACGGTTACTGTGCGTCACGTCACAAGCAAGAGTATGTCAGACTTTTTGAGTAACCGCCTAAATGTTACGAACATCACATGTTGACTTGATCACGTTCTAGGCTTCGGCCGTCACGCGGCGACGCTCCTTGAGCAACGCTTCCAGCAACTCCGCAACATGGACCGGAGCTTCCACCCGGAACTGCGCCTGGGTGAAATCAAGGCCTACTTTGATGCCTACGTCGTCCCCCATGAGCCTGCCCAAGGCGTCTTCGTCCGTGACGTCGTCACCGGCAAAGAGGATGGCCGTGGCACCTGTTGCCTGCCGGAGGAACTCCACCGCCTCACCCTTGGAAGCATGGACCACAGAGGTTTCCAGCACGCGTTTGCCCGTCTTCAGGTAGACGCCCGGGTGCTTGCTGAGGACCCTGGTTGCGGCTTCGACGGCGTCCTCGGCTACGTCGTCGTCAGCCATCCGGGTGTGGAGGACCACCCCGGCGGGCTTGTCTTCGAGCACAGTGCCGGGGGCGATGTTCACGATTTCGGCAAGGACTTCACGGACGGCGGCCAGTTTCTGCCGCTGGTCATCGTCGAGTTCCAGTCCGAGGGATCCTTCGCCCAGCCACACCTCGGCCCCGTGACTGCCGATCAGCAGCGTGCCTGCCGGCGGAGAGGCGACCAGCCGCAGACTGTCCAGGGCGCGTCCCGAGATGAGTGCCGTCGTCGTGCGTGGCAGTTCGGCGAGGCTCTCCAAGGCCGCCGCCGACCGTGGCAACGGCCGTGCGTCCTCGGCCCGGTCAACGATCGGTGACAGTGTTCCGTCGAAGTCCAATGCCACCAGCAGGTGTTCAGTGGAGGAAATGCGCCGCACCGCGTCCAGCAACTCCGGGGACAAGGTCAGATGCTCAGCTGTCATCCCGAACCACCTTCTCTTCGAGGGCAGCCAGGAAAGCAGCCGACCAGTAGTCGACGTCGTGGTCCAGGATTTGCTTGCGCATCAGCTTCATGCGCCGACGTGCTTCCTTCGGCGGGAGGTTCACGGCCCGCAGGATCGCGGACTTGAGGCCGTCGATATCGTGCGGGTTGATCAGGAACGCCTGCTTGAGCTGGTCGGCGGCACCGGCAAACTCGCTGAGGACAAGCGCGCCGTCGTCGTCCGAGCGTGCCGTGACGTATTCCTTGGCCACCAGGTTCATGCCGTCGCGCAGTGCCGTCACCAGCATCACATCCGCGGCGAGGTAGAGGGCCACCATTTCCTCCACCGGGTAGCTGTGGTGCAGGTAGCGGACTGCAGTGTTTTGGATGGTGTCGTAGGTGCCGTTGATGTGCCCCACGGTGCCTTCGATTTCCTCGCGGAGAAGCCGGTACTGCTCCACGCGCTCCCGGCTGGGGCTTGCGACCTGGATGAGGGTGGCGTCTTCGACCTTGATCTGGCCGTCCGCCAGGAGTTCCTCGAAAGCCTTCAGCCGGTGGCCGATTCCCTTGGTGTAATCCAGGCGGTCCACGCCCAAAAGGATGGTTTTGGGATCGCCGAGGTCCTTGCGGATCTGCTTGGCGCGCTCAATGATGTCCGGGCGGCCTGCAAGCTCGCGGATCTGGTCGACGTCGATGGAGATCGGGAAAGCCTGCGCCCTGGCGATATGCGTGACTTCGCCGTCCGGGCCCTTCACGTGGACCTGCTGCTGCTTGACGCTGGCACCTAGGAAGCGGCGAGCCGAGCGCATGAAGTTGCCGGCATCGCTGGGCCGCTGGAAACCGAGAAGGTCGGCTCCAAGCAAGCCGTCGATGATGTCACGGCGCCACGGGAGCTGCGCGAAGATCTCCGGGGGAGGGAACGGGATGTGGTTGAAGAAGCCGATCTTGAGGTCCGGCCGGGCTTCACGGAGCAGGCGGGGAACCAGCTGGAGCTGGTAATCCTGGACCCAAACGGTGGCGCCGTCGGCAGCGTGGCGGATGACGGCGTCGGCGAACTTCTTGTTCACGGCACGGTAGGAATCCCACCACGTACGGTGGAACTCCGGCGGAGCGATTACGTCGTGGTACAGCGGCCAGATGGTGGCGTTGGAGAAGCCTTCGTAATACAGCTCAACTTCATGGCTGCTCAGCTGTACCGGGACCAGGTCCATGCCTTCGTGGCTGAACGGGCGCACGGTCTCATCCGGGGCGCCATGCCAACCCACCCACGCGCCGTCGGACTTCGTCATCATTGGCGCCAAAGCCGTGACCAAACCGCCGGGCGAACGGCGCCAGCCACCTCCGCCGTCGTCTCCGTCGTCATTGCAACGGTCCACCGGCAGTCTGTTGGAGACCACCATGAACTCGAACTTGCTCGCCGTGGGCTTCTTGGTCGGAGACGACCGAGTGCCCTGCTCGGTTGTGAGTTTTTCGCTTGCCGGTTCCTGCATTAATGCTCCCTGGGGTTGCTGTGACTCAACTCCCAGCCTACTAGCGGAATCTTCCCCGGCGGTTGATCGTTCAACAACCGGACGGGAGGGTATGCGGTGGAGCTCCAAGTTGGCTCCCGTAAACTGTCCCCGTTGCCCTAGCTATTCACTACGACGTCGAGTAACCCGAGGAACTGATGAGCCCCGCAAACGAATCCCGCCTGTCAAAGGCTGAACGCACCGCCCAGGCACGGGAGAAAGCGCGGGCAATCCGCGAAGAACAGTTGAAGAAGGACAAGCGCAACAAGCTTCTGGTCGGCTGGGGCATCGTGGTTGCCATCGTCGTCATTGTTGCGATCATCGCAGCCGTGGTTGTCGGCAATATCCAGAACAACGCCCCGATCGCCGATCAAGGCCCGACGCCGGCCAACGGCAACGTCCACGGCGGCGTCACGCTGCTGGCAGGCAGCGAAGTTCAGAAGTCTGAGCCCAGCTCAGTCAACCTGGCAGACGTCCCCTCCGCTCCTGCCACCAAGCCTGCCACGGTGACCGTGCCCGGCGGCGAGGCCGAGGCCGGGAAGCCCGTCAAGGTGGTTGCCTACATCGACTTCATCTGCCCGATCTGCAAGCGCTTCGAAACCACTTACGGTGATGCGCTGACCAAGCTCCGCAACGACGGCAAAATCTCCCTCGAGTACCGTGCCCTCGGGTTCCTGGACCAGCAGTCCACCACCAACTACTCCTCCCGCGCTGCCAACGCAGCAGCTTGCGTAGCGAACACCTCCCCTGAGAAGTACGCGGACTTCTTCAACCTGCTCTTCGAGCGTCAGCCGGCCGAAGGAAGTGCGGGTATCTCCGACAAGGACCTCAAGGCCATGGCCACGGAGGTTGGAGCTGCCAACATCGACTCATGCGTGGACAGCAAGCAGTACCGTCCGTGGGTGAAGTTTGCCACCCAGGAGGCCGCAGCAATCGGCATCACGGGCACTCCGACCGTCTTCGTCGACGGCAAGCAGTGGGACGGCAGCACCGACCTCAACGCCGAGATCCAGACCGCCATCACCGCAAAGGGCTAAGCCTCTTAGTTGAATTACGACGGCGGCCGGTCACCTTGCGTTATGGGGTGGCCGGCCGCTGTGGTTCAGCCGGGTGTTGGTTCAGGCAGATTTCGTTGAAGGGAATGGTCTGGGCTACCCTTATCTAGCGCTCTTTAGCGTGGCTCCGGGATACCGGAGCGCGCCTCCTTAGCTCAGTTGGCCAGAGCACCGCTCTTGTAAAGCGGGGGTCGTCGGTTCGAATCCGACAGGAGGCTCCAACGAACCCGGAACCACGACGCGCCTGCGGGCGTACCACTTGTCCGGGACCTCAAGCTGACCCCTGAGGTGGCCGACCGTGCCCCTCGCACCAGTGATCACCCACCCGGGACCGTTCCGTGCGCGGTGCCCGCAACAAACTCCAGATAAACGCCCGCTCCTTCTGATTCCTGAGCGGCATCAGCAAACTGTGGTGCTGTCTGGCTGAGACTGTTATAGAACTCGGACCGGGTGAAGCTCGGGTTCCTGTAGGCGGCTCGCTGCTGTTGCAGACATCGGGTTGTTTGTTGCGGGTAGAGGTCGAGCTGGTCCAGCAGAAACTCGTCCGGGTGCACCGCCTCGATGCCATAGGGCGCCAAAGCCTCGGCTGGGAAATCCTTGAGGTTCGCCGTGACGATGAGTGCAACTTGTCCGTGGATGGCTGCGGCCAGCACATGGCGGTCCTTGGGATCGTTTGTCATGGCCGGGACCAAGGCCTCATATCCGATCACGGTTGCGTGCGGGAAGACTTTTCGCATCTGCCCTACACGACGGGCGGCCTGCTGCTCCGTCCGGCCCAAGGATGTGACCAGGTTGCGTTCAACTTCTTCCAGGATCTGGTCGGACCATAGCGGCTGGTAAATGTCCGTTTCGCCAAGGCGAAGGAGCAGATCGCAGAGCTGATAGGGCAGCAGGACGCACGCGTCAATAAGTACTCTGAAAGCCATGGACGCTTAGCGGGTTTCGATGAAGGTGTTCAGCTTGGCATAGGAGTCATCTTCCGCGGCATCTCTGGTCATGGTATCCAAGGTTTCCCGTCGCGTTTCTCGAAGCCGCTGCTGATAAGCCAGCACGTCCGCGAGATAGACGCGGCGGTGGCGGCCGGGCTGCGTGAATGGGATCTCTCCCGCTTCGAGTAGCCGCACCAGAGTGGGGCGGGACATATTGAGCAGATCCGCCGCTTCCTGGGTCGTCAGCACGGTGTTGTGAGGTGCGATAGTGATGGCCTGACCGCCGGCCATTGCCGTCACGACGTCGCGCAATGCCTCGTATACCTCTGCCGGCAGTTCCAGCGTGGAACCATCGCCCGTCACCAGCGCAGCGTGGTCATTGCGGTGCAGTGCTTCTGCGACAGCAGGCAACGCGTCTTCGTTCGCGGGAGGTAGGACTGTGTGGTCCGGCAAGAGTGCAGTCATACCTTTGAGGATAATCGAAAAATTCGAACACACAAGCGATAGGAGGATGGCTGCAGGCTCTTGTTCATAGGAAGTCCCTCGCGGCGGCAGCGACAGCGGCAGGCTGGAGTCCGAGCTTCTCCAAGACCTCGGCAGGCGGCCCCGGCGTTGGCCGGTCCGCAGGAATGCCCCCAGACGATGCCGTGCTCGTCCTGACGGGTCGTCGACGCCAGGATGCCGATCGGTTCGGTGCGGTGCACTACGCAGACGGCCGGCCCGTCCTCCCGGCTGCCGATGATCTCGAAGTCCACCTTCCAGTAGTGACCGACCGGGTCAATGATGTGATCACCACTTCCACAGTGCTCTCTGGGTCGACGGGCAGTGGAACTTCTTCCGAAATAATCCCAAGGTCAGAGGTAACCACAACTTGGGGCTGGATGCCGACTGCTACATTGATCCCGATGGGGGCGCACTGGGTACTCCCTGCACTCTTAGAGGGAACCCGTATGAGCCTGCAACTTCCTCGCCCAAGCGACTTACCTACAACTGCTGCGCCAACCGCGGCCACGAAACAACTCCGCAAGGGACGAACCAGCGTCGGAATCGCCCTTCTTGTTGTTGGCGCGTTCAACATCTACAGCATGATCTGGGCGTACTCGACCTACGGCTATCTTCTCGAAACCCTCACCGCGAGCCAAAAGAGCGAGGTCGTGGTGGCGGATACCCTTGTCGTTCTTCTCATTCTGGCGCTGGTTGGGGTCGGAATCTGGAACATTCTCGCCCGCAGAAGCCCGTCCTTGATGCCGCTTACCGCTGCCCTGGTCATCGCGGTGATCAGCTTGGCGTCCGATCTGTTGAGCATCGTCGACACCGTTGAGGTCAGTGGCAGCTTCCCGTACTTCATACTGTTCCTCCAGTTCGGCCTCATCGTGCAGACGATCCGACTCCTGCGGCTCAAACCGGACGCCACCGAACCGGACTCCGGCCGCGGGCAGACAAGTCAGAACGTTGAATAAGGAACTGCGGACGTTCTTCCACACGGCACTTGGTGTCTGGGGAGGGCCAGCCAGAGCCTCCGACGTCTTCGCACGGCAGCACGGCTTTGACGACGCCGCCGCCTTCACCGCATGGCGGCAGGAGCTCATGGCGCAGATGGAAGCCGGTACTGCCCTCTCCCTGGCGGCGCTGTGACGGTTACTTCGGATCGCGCGCATTGCCGTCTATGACGACTACTACGGGGCAGGCTGGGAGTGGATCCATGTCACGCCTTACAGCCAGCAGGAAGCCGAGCAACTGCTGCAGCAAGCAGAAACGCAACTGCAGGCACTCGAGAATCAAAACTGACGCAGGAAAGCCCGCCGATGGGGACCGGCGGGCTACCACTTCCAAGCTATGCTGACTGGTTTCCGCCATCACTTGGATTCGCTGACAGTGTTTCCGGAGCTGCCGTCCGACTACCCGCTTCGCGGTGCGGCAGAATCACGACGGACTGAACTGAGCGAGGCGAGGGGGAGGTGATGGTCATGTCCAACGAAGCACGGAAGAATGCGGCTTTGCGGACCCTGTCAAAGTCCGTGCTGCGCGCACGCTTGGTCCAAGAGCACTCTTTGGCCGCAGACAAGCAACTACTCGCGAAGCATGCTGCATGGACGCTGTCGTTCAATATGATCGTCAGCCCTGTCACTGGTGCGAAATCCGTCGGGAGGCGGACCCTGACTATCGGCAGGGCCGGCCCCGTGCAACTCGATCGGCGCCCATGACGTCGAACAAGGAGATCGCCGGAGCTTGGCTGCACGGTCACCTTCTGCATGAAGATGACGTACGCCGCTCCTACGCGCAGGGCATCGCCGCCGAAGAAATGCTGCTGAACGCCACGAAAACCGTGTGCAGCGAAATGCTCGCAACCGTCGAGGGCCTCCATTTGATCGAGCGGCTCGTCGTTAGCGGTGGGCAAGCACCTCAACGATCCGGTCGTCTTCCCAGCGGATGTGAAGTCGGTACGTGCTGCCTTCCGGTGCCAACGTGACTGTGCTGACCGCGCTTAAACCCCTGTTGATCCTGTCGGGGTTTTAATCATGACGGCATTCAAGTTGCCTACGAGACTGAGCTCCTCTACGGCGTCGAGCCGAAAGACCACATCGGACTCTTCTTCGTGGAGTCGGCCCAATCGGTCGGTGATGCGCCGGAGCACGATCTCCACTGAGTAGCCGTGGTTTTCCGGGCTCAAGTTTGTCAGCAAGGACTCCGTAAGGGATGCGTTATCGGCCAGCCACGCACTTACAGCCTCCGCCGAACCGATTCTCACGTTTTCGGCACCTCGCGCGACATCTCGCTATTCACCGAGCAATCCTGCCATGAACCAGCCCGAGCTTCCGTTCCAGCTCACCTGGTCGAGGGTAACTTGCTTAGGACTCCAACGACGAGGTGCCGGAACTGCCCTGTGGTCAGGGACCTAGGAGACCTTTGAACGTCGACGGATTCCAGGCGCCGCCGAGAACTGACTGAAGACCCGTGATGAGGTCATTCAGCCATCCATAACCTAGGTTGCGTTGTCAAATAACAATAGCCGGGAAAACCTGACTTAGGTTATAACGCTTCAGTCAAGCACGATCTTGCTGACGCGGCACGTCCAGAGGTAGACCCGGCGGTGGCAACCGGGCTGCGTGGATCCGCCCAACCTCTTACTGGCTCCCGGTCCTCCCTGGAGTCCCGGGTTCCTTTGAGAAGACTAAGAGGTAGTTTTCTCATATTGAAGGGAAAATGAGAATATCCGGCCTGCTTGTTCTCAAGACTGCAACGCTCGTCGCAACGGCCTTCAGGAAGCTAGGCGTCGGACTTGCGGGACTGGAGAACGCCATCGGCTGTCCCGCGCAGCTGCGCCAATCCTGCAACAGTCAGTCCAGCAGTGAGCGCCAGCGCGGCAACCCAGAGGGCGAGTCCAGCGATGTCGTGGACGGCCATCTGCGGCAAGCGCCGTTCGGGTACGGCGACGACTCCGATGAAGGCTCCAACGAGCCCGAAATAGCTGCCCGTCATGAATCGCTGGTGGGATGCTATGTTGCCTTTGCGCACCGCCCACAAACCCAGGGTGAGGGTGCAGAACGTTAGCGCGGAGAGGGCATGCAGCCAGTTGAATCCGCCGTCGATGGTCCGGATCCCGAAGGAGCTGAGCACCACTATGTACATGCTCGCTGCCCAGATGCGGCCCAGGATCTTGTGGGCTGATGTGCCCTTGTTGCGGCGAAGCAGGTTAACTGCGCCAAAGATCAGCGCGTAGCCTGCTGCGATGGCGTGCAGGGCGATAAGCACGGTCCACGGTGATGCCATGGGTTCAGCCCTGGGTTCCCGCGGAATTGTCGGTCCAGAACGCCTTGGCCCCCGCGGCCGCGGTCCGCAGTTGTCCGCCGTCGAGAATCAGGGAGCTTTCATCGATGCCGAGGGCGGGCCATTGCGTGACGATCCGGAGGTTGCCGGCCTCGGGCAGGGGCCATAGCCAGAGCGATCCCGAGCCTGCCAGTTCGTCATCCCCGCCGCTGCCACCACCGCCGTTGAAGGTCAGGACGGGAGCCGTTGGTTGCTGGGACGGGTCCATGTACCGGTTGCCTCCGTGAGCCCCGGTGAAGGCGCGGGAACCGTCAGGGAGTTCGACGCCGAACAGAAACAGCACATCCAGCAGGTTCTGGCCGGCTTTCGGCCGGAATCCGTGCTGGAAGAACACCCCGTTGAGCGCTTCCCACTCCTCGTCGGTCTCGGCGGCCCGGCGGATGATCCAGGTCAGGTCGATGTTGCATCCGGTCGAGAAGACCTCGACGCCCTTGACGGCGATCACGCGACTCGGGCTGTAGTGCAGGAACTGGCCCACCTGGACCAGCGCGGGGAGCTCGTAGCGGGGTGCGCCGGACCACGGTGGTGGAACGTACCGGACCTGGCGGCCACGTTGTGGCTGCGTCGGGAGGGGGAAATCCTGGAAGAAGGCCACAGTAGTCCTTTGCTCGCTGGTTTCGACCGACCAGCGGAACGACGATTTCGCGTCGTATGGATCCCCCAATCCGTCCTTCTGATGATGAGTCTAGCTGCGACGGCAAGCCATGACAGCCAAAGCATCCTGTCAGTCTGCATTGACAACCCCATCCTGTCAGTCTAGCCTGACGGATATGGAAGCCGATGAACTGTCCCAGCAGATCCACTCCACCAGCCCCGCCGTCGGATTGCGGGCCGTGGGTGCCCTTCATCGCCTGGCCGAACAGGTCGAGGCCGTCCACGTCCGGGCTGCCCGCGAGCAGGGCTGGACGTGGGAGCAGATCGGTGACGCCTTAGGGGTGTCCCGGCAATCGGTGCATGCCAAGTACAGGGAATGAGCAACTACAGGGAGTGAGTTGAGCCATGTTTGAGCAATTTACGCATGACACCCGTCGGATCGTCGGGTATGCCATGGAGGAGGCTCGCAGCCTGGGCGACAAGAGGATGGGAACCGAGCACCTTCTGCTGGGCGCCCTCCACGAACGTGGTCCGTCCGAGGCTCTGGGAGTCTCGCTCGAGGATGCCCGGAAGGCGGCGGCGCGATTGGACGCCGCTGCGTTGGAGGCCATCGGATTCGACAGCAAAGACCTGACCCGGGCAGCGATGCCGACCCGTGGAAGGAAGCCTCCCTTCAGTTCCGGCGCCAAGGAAGTCATGGCCGCGCTGCTGAAATCCGCGGTGGACCAGAAATCCAGGAAGATCACGGCGTCGAACCTTGTGGTTTCACTACTGGAGAGGGGGGAGCACGACCCCGTGACCGCCCTGCTTCAAGAACTCAGGGTGGATCGCGCGGCCGTTCGCGACCGCCTGATGGCTCAATAGCCGAACTACGCCAGCGGGGTGGGAGCCAGCTCGTGGGGAGTCAAGTCCAGTGCGGCTTCCCGGAGTTGCCGGGGCCGGAATGGCTTGATCAGGTAAGCCGAAGCGCCAGAGGCGATGCCGTGGAGTTCATCCTCCCGCTCAGCGAACGCCGTGATCATCAGGATGGGTGCCGGGGAAACGGCGGCGATCAGCTTTGCCGCCTCACGGCCGTCCATGTCTGGAAGCCCCAGATCCAGGGTCACGAGGGTGGGGTTCAGACGCTCGGCAGCCATCACGCCTTCGGTTCCCGTTTCGAACGCGTGGACCTCGAAGCCTTCGGCGCTCAGGATCAGGTCGATGAGGTCGCGGATGTCGTGGTCATCTTCGATGACAACGCAGATCCCTCGTGACGTCATGTGCACCCCCTTCAAGCCCAAGTGTAGGGGTTCCGGCGCGAGCAAGTAGCTCCAGCTCCGAAAGTGTCAAAAAGCGAGTACCCATTACTCGTGTCTTTGCCCGCCGGCGCGCCTTTACTGAATCCAGCGGATCCTTGCAACGGCCCATGACCCCCCTCGTCGGCCGGTGCTGCCCAAGGGATCCGCGGCGCAGGGCCGGACTCATTTCCCTGAAGTGCTGTCCGGCCCTGACGCGAGGGCGGTACGACGACGGCGACGCCCCCGCGCGTGGAGGCGTCGCCGTCGTACTTCTGCTGTGTCGCGTTACGGCGTGGGGCTGCCGCCGTTGACGTTCAGCGTCTCTCCCACGATGTAACTGGACTCCGGAGAGGCCAGGAAGACATAGGCGGGTGCCAGTTCTGCCGGTTGACCGGCGCGGCCCAAGGGAGTGGACTGGCCGAACTCGGGCAGCTCCTCCTTGGGTTGGCCGCTGCTGACCTGCAGCGGGGTCCAGATGGGGCCCGGCGCCACGGCGTTGACGCGGATGCCCTTGGGTGCGAGCTGCTGGGCAAGGCCCTTGGTGAAGTTGTTGATGCTGGCCTTGGTGGTGGCGTAATCCACCAGGGTGGGCGACGGGTTGTACGCCTGGATGGACGTCGTGTTGATGATCGTGGAGCCGGCGGGCATGTGGGGGAGCGCCGCTTTCGTCAACCAGAACATCGCGTACACGTTGGTTTTCTGCGTGTGGTCGAACTGCTCGTCGGTAATATCGGCCAGGTTTTCCTGGGCCACCTGCTTGCCGGCGTTGTTGACCAGGATGTCGATGCCGCCCAGAACCGCGACGGCGGTGTCCACCACTTCCTGGCAGGTTGAGGAGTCCTTGAGGTCGCCCGGGACCTTCACGGCCTTGCGGCCTGCGGCCTCGATAAGTCCCGCGATCCGCGCTGCGTCCTCTTCTTCTTCCGGAAGGTAGGAAAGCACGACGTCGGCCCCCTCGCGTGCGAAGGCGATGGCGGTGGCTGCGCCGATTCCTGAGTCCGCGCCCGTGACGATAGCCTTGCGGCCCTCGAGCCGCCCGGTGCCGCGGTAGCTTTCCTCTCCGAGGTCCGCCTTGGGTGTGAGTTCGGCGTCGAGGCCCGGTTCGGGCTGGTGTTGCTTTGGCGGGGAGATCTGCTCGTAGGCAGTGACCGGGTTGCGGAAGGTGTACTGGTCAGTCATGGTGGTCCTCCGGTTGCTTAGGCGTGGAACACAAAGCTAAGTAAGCTTACGATTTCCAGCCTAGACAGGTGAAGGCGTCTCTGCCAAACCCGGCGGGCCCGGTATCAAGCAGCCGAGTGCACCGCCACCGAGGCCCGCTCAACGGCTGGGCACTCGATTTTCACCGGACCATCACCGCTTGCCTGGTCCAGCCCCAGCAAAAGGCGGACCCCTGCCGCGCCAAGTTCGTAGTGGGGGAGGGACACCGTGGACAGCGGAGGCCGAAGGTGGGCGGCGATGACCTCCTGGTTATCGAAGCCCACCACGGCAATGTCGTCGGGGATGGCGAGCCCGTGCTCCCGGAGACCGTCGTAGAGGCCCATGGCCATGCGGTCGTTGTAGCAGTACACGGCGGAAACGTTGAGCTTGAGCAGCTCCTCCGTAGCGCCGTAGCCACCTTCCTGGTCCGGGTAGGCCTCCAGCACCAGCCCGGGATCAAACGCAATTCCTTCAGCCGCCAGAGCATCCATGTAGCCCTGAAGCCGTCCATCCTTGGCCGGCGCAGGAGTGGTGGTGTTGATGAAGGCAACGCGACGATGCCCGCCGCGGAGCAGGATTTCAGTAGCCGACTTCCCGCCCTGCGCTTCATCCGGCACTACCGCGCGGGAGGTCAATGAATCGGGCGAAAAGCAGTTGACCAGCACAAAGTCCGACTCCCGCAGCGTTTCCGGCACCTCCGTGGCGCGATGGAACCAGGTGGAGTACAGGATGCCGCGGACCTTGTATTCCAGCATCATGGCGATGGCGTCTTTTTCCAGGTCCACGTTGCCCTCGGTGTTGGCGATCAACAGGGCATAGCCGTGCTTCCACGCTTCGTCCTGAGCGCCATGGATGATCTGGCCGGCGAACGGGGTGGTAGCGACACCGTCCGCTACGAGCCCGATGAATTTGGAGGTTCCGCTGACCAGGTTCTTGGCCATGGCATTGGGCCGGTAACCCAGTCGCCGGATGGCCTCCTGGACGCGCCGCCGTGTCTCATCCGCGATGCGGGCATTCTTCTTTTTGTTGATCACCAAGGAGACCGTGGCCGTTGAAACACCGGCTGCTTCAGCAACTTCGCGGAGGGTGACCGGATGGACGCGGTCGGTGGTGAGTGGAACATCGGCCGCGCTGCCTGAATTTTTCTCCTGCGAAATCATCTGTCCTCCATCAGGAGTATATCCACCTGCCGTGACGGTCATCCCTTTGTCGCCCCACTCTCGAGGCCCTGGATCATGGCCTTGTTCAGCACCAGGAAAACCAGCAGCAACGGCGTGATGGTGACGCAGACTGCAGCGAACGTGGCCGTCCAGTCCACCTTGCCCATGGCCCCGATGTAGTTCTGCAGGCCCAGGGGGATGGTCTTGAGCTCTTCGGAGAGGACAAAGGTGTTGGCGAAAATGAAGTCGTTCCAGATGAAGATGCTGTTGACCAGGACCACGGTGACCACGGTGTTCAGGGACAGTGGCAGGGTAATCAGCCCGAAGATCCGGTAAGGCCCGGCACCGTCCAGGGAAGCGGCCTCGTAGGTTTCGCGGGGGATGTACTCAAAGAAGGACGAGAACAGGTAGATGGACATAGGCAGGGCAAACCCGGCCAACGGAATGATCATGGACTGGTAGGTGTCCAGGAGGTTCACGGTGGAGTAGTCGATGAACAGGGGGACCAGGGCGATCTGGACGGGAACGATGATGCCCACCATGAACAAACCGCGCACAAACCTGCTGAAACGGAAGCCAAGGACCTGGAGGGCGTAGGCAGCCATCATTCCGAACAGGACGATCAGCAGGTTGGCGCCCATGGTCACAATGAAGCTGTTCAGGATGTTCCGGCCAAGGTCGCCGGTTTCAAAGGCCCGGGCGTAGTTCTCCCACGTGAGCGAACTTGGCAGGGCAAAGGGGTCTCCGGTGGCGAAGTCGTGTTCGGTACGCAGGCTGGTGAGGAACAGCCAGGCCAGCGGGTACACCTGGACGATCACGATGAGCAAGATCAGGACCCGTGAAAGCGTCCGGTACAGGCTCGGCTTGCGGCGTCGCCGCTTTGCCACGGGCCGCGACGACGGCGGGACCGTCGGAGTGTGGGTGGCCGGGGCTGTCTGGGCGATCATGAGTCTGCCTTCCGCTTGAGCAAGAAAAGAATGAGGCCGACGGCGACGAGGCACTCGATCACGATGAACACGGAGATAGTGCTTGCGTACCCGAAGTCCGTGCTGGTGAATGCCGTCTTGTACATGTAGGTGGTGAGCAGCTCGGAGGATTGTCCGGGGCCGCCGTTGGTCATGAGGTACGGGATGTCGAATCCGCGCAGGCCGTAGGTGGTGGCCATGATGGTGGTGGTGATCCAGACGGGACGGATGTAGGGGAAACGGATCTTGGTGAAGAGGGTCCACTTCGACGCGCCGTCCAGGACGGCGGCTTCTTCCAGTTCCTTGGGGACCGCGATGAGTGCGGCGTAGATGATGAGCATGTAGAGCCCGGTGAACCGCCATCCCTCGGGAGCGGAAACAGCGGCCAGCACTGTGTTGACATCTGAAAGCCAGGCGCGTTCAAGGGACCCGAGCCCAATCCAGTTCAGGAGCTGGTTGAGCAGGCCGACGGGATCGATCGAGTAGATCCGGACGAAGAGGAAGGCAATCGCCACGGTAGAGATCACCGCGGGCAGCAGATAGAGGGTTTTGATGAGCTCCCGGCCGCGGCGCAAGGAGGTCAAGAGGCTGGCTACCACAAGGGCACCGCCGAGCTGCAGGACCAGGCAGATGGCCAGGTAGAGCAAGGCATTGAAGAAGGAACGCCAGAAGATGTCGTCCGCCGTCAGCATGCGGATGTAGTTCTGGAGTCCCACGAATTCCATGTCACTGATGCCGTTCCAGGAGAAGAAGCTGAGGAACAACGACTGCAGGATGGGAAAGAGCACGGCTGCGCAGTAGAGCAGCAGTGGCGGGAGCAGGAAGACCAGGACGGACGTCCTTGACCGGTTGGGAAGCATGGCAGGGCCTTTCGGGGCGGGGGGCCTTGCGGCCCCCCCGCTGCTACGTTTACTTGAAGAACTTGGGCGCGTTCTGCTTGATGGCGTCGTTCATCGTGGTGGTGAACTGTTCGGGCGTGATGTTGCCCTGGACCAGCAACACCAGCTCTTGTTGGAGCCTGCCGTTGGTGGTGGGGTCCAATTGCGTATCCCACGGCATGGCCTGCTTGTCCCCGAGGTCGTTCGCAGTCTCCAGAGCCTTCTTGTAGAGCGGCGTGGCGTTGGCCGGAATGGTGGTCTGCACGTTGGTGGTGGGGGACAGGGCGCCCGTGGCCGCATACTCGGTGGGGTACTTCTCCAGCGCGAACTTCAGGAAGTCGCTCACCAGGGGGTCGTACGTCTTGGAGTTCACGGCCATGCCGATGCCCGACGGCGAGACGAACTCATTGGCCGACGTCACCGACCCCGTCGTGGTCGGAAGGGTGAAGAAGTCGACGTTGTCCCGGACGGCCGGGTTCAGCTTGTCGGTGGCAAGGCTCGGCAGTTCCCACGTTCCGATGTTGTACATGGCGGCCTGGCCGGACGTGAACTGGTTCTGCGCGTCCGAGTATCCCTGCGAGGAGAAGCCATCCTGGAAGCAGTTGGCCTTGCCGAGCGCAGCCATCCACTGCACCGTCTTCTGGCCGGGAGCGTCCGAGAATGATGCTTCGCCCTTCTTCAATTTCTGGACGAAGTCGGGGCCGGCCTCACGGAAGGGTTGGTAGGCAACGTAGCGTTCCAGCGGCCATTGGTCCTGTCCGTCGATGGCGATCGGGGTGATTCCGGCGTTCCGCAAGGACGTGCACATGGCGGGGATGTCATCGAGCGACTTCGGAACGGAAACTCCGGCCTTCTCCAGGAGGGCTTTGTTGTACCAGATGAATTCGAGCTCGAACTGGAACGGAATCATGTACAGCGAGCCGTCGTCGAAGCGTTGGTAGTCCAGGGCGCCCGGGCGGTAATTGTCGTAGAGGTTCAAGGACTTCAGCAGCTTGTCGGCGTCCACCATCTTGCCTTGCTTCGCCAGTTGCTGGGCGAACGGTGTGGCGTCGGTGTCGAACAGCTCAGGGAGCTTGTTCGCTGCGGCCAGTGTTTCCAGCTTTTGGATGTAGGACGGGCGGTCCGGTGTGGTGATGAGGTTCAGCGAGAAGCCCGGGTGGTCCTTGGCATAGTCATCGGCGAGCTTCTTCATGATGTTGATGACCGCACCGTCGGCGGGCCTGGAGAGCAGCCATGAAATTTCGCGTGGTTTGATCTCGCCGGTGGGGCTGACGTTGGCTGGGTTGGCGGTGCTTCCTCCACCGCCGCAGGCTGTCAGAGCCAGTGCGGCTGCGGCAGCGACGGCGGCAGCGCGGAGTAGTTTTTTCATTGCGGGCAATCTCCCTTGATTGGATCTGAGGTGGGGTTGGGGTGTTTAGTTTTCGATGCGTTGGCGGATTTCAAGTTCGGTGACGCTGACGGAACCCTCGCCGGCGAAGACGCCGATCCGTCCCGTCGTCAGGTCGTAGATTCTGGCGCTGAGCGCAACCTGACGGTCGACGACGGCGACGCACGTGTCGCCGTCGACGATCACCTCGAGGGTGTGCTCGCCGGGGGTGAGGCTGCAGGGGCGCTCCAGTTCGATGTCGAAGGGAACGTCTCCGGAGACGTGCCACTGGGCGTCGCCGGTGATGGTGCGCGGCCAACGGTCGAAGACGAGGCGGTTCCGCTTGGGCTCCAGGCGCAGGATGTAGGACTGGTCGCCGTCGTCGCTTGATCGCAGGAGCAGCCCGCATTCGGTGGTGTCGGCTGCGATGTCCAGCACCGCTTTTGCGTAGAACTGCGAGGGCAGTTCTTCCTGCGAGACCAGGGCGGCGTAGCTGTCCGGCACGTCCAAGCGCGCTGGCAATTCCGAGGTCAGGGACACCGGCACGTCCTCCCAGAAGCTCTCCACCAGTTCATCCGCGAAGGAGAAGCCGAGGGTGCCGTCCGGATTCTGTCTGGCCTCCAGGACGGACATGGTGCCGGCCCATTCCCAGGGCCCTTGGTCCCTGTTTCCTTCTTTGCTGGCGATCCAGCCGAAGAAGAAGCGCCGTCCGTCGCGTTCAGCGGTTTTGGATGCATAGAAGGCCCTGCCATCGATGCTGTCCAGGGCCGGCACTGTCCACGGGCCGTCGGGGCTCTTCGCCATCCTGTACCTGGTGGTGAAGGACTCGGAGAACTCGGAGTACACCATGTACCACCAGTCGCCCCACTGGAACACGTCCGGGCATTCATGGGTGATGTATCGGCGTGGATCCCAGAAGGGCTCGGCGTGCTCCCACGTCATCAGGTCCGTGGAGAGGCACTGGGCGATCACGCCGCGGCGCCGTTCCGGGCCGGTTGAATGCCGGGCTGCGAGCAGCATCCGCCACTGGCCTTTGGCCTCGTCGCGGAAGACGAACGGATCCCGCCAGTCTCCGGACTCGTAGCCTTCCGGAGCGCCGAATGTCAGTTCCGGGTGCTTGGTCCAGCTCTGCATGCCGTCAGTGCTGGTGGCGTGCATGACCAGTTGGAGGGGGAGGCCATCGGGGCCGAGGTTGCGGGGGTTCTGGCCGGTGTAGAACAGGTGGTGGACACCGGATTCATCGACGACGACGCTGCCCGTGTAGGCGTTGAAGTCCAGTTCGGCGGTGGTTCCGTGGGGGAGGGCGACTCCGTGATCCTCGAACTGCGTGAGGTCCTTGGTGGTGATGAGGTTCCAGGAGGTGCCGGGTTTGGGGTCCGAGCGTACTTCGTGGAGGTAGAAGAGCCAGAACTCCCCGTCTTTCTCGAAGGGGATAAGGTCTCCGACCCAGCCGTTGGCGGGTTGGAAGAAGACTGGGCGTTTCATCTGCGCTGATGTCCATTCTGCTAAAGCGTTTGATCACCATGAAGGTAGCGCAGGTCGCGCTGGCTGATCAAGCGTTTTAGCAAACTTAATTTTCGACAGGAACTTTCCTCGCTAAAACGCTTGACCAACGAAACCCCAAGCCGCTAACGTCCTTGCTACCGACGGCACACCCATGTCCCCTCGACGCCGAGCGGACACACCGGGAAAGCCTTCCGGACGAAGTAATCCAGCCCCTTTGATGGCGCACTTTGGCGTGCCCGGATGCGCAGTTGTGTCCGCGCCGCCATCGCGTTCTCAACCAATGAATGCTTGAGAGGAACCCACTTCATGACGCCCGAATTTTCACGACGAACCATCCTGCAAGGAACTGGAGCGGGTGCCCTGGCGCTCCTGATGGGTGGAGCGGCCGCCGATCCAGCCAGGGCCTCCGCGTCCCAGCGGGCGGTCTATCACATGACCCCGCCATCGGGATGGCTCTGCGACCCCCAGCGACCGGTGTACACGAACGGGGCCTACCAGCTCTACTACCTGCACTCCAGCATCAACAACGGCCAAGGCGGTTGGGACCACGCGACCACAACCGACGGGGTGTCGTTCGCCCACCACGGTGCCGTCCTGCCGCTCCAACCGAACTTCCCCGTATGGTCCGGGTCAGGGGTGGTGGACAACGCCAACACCGCCGGCTTTGGTGCCGGGGCCGTCGTCGTACTGGCTACCAAGCCGACGGGAGGCATCCGCAAGTACCAGGAGCAGTACCTGTACTGGTCCACGGACGGCGGCTACACCTTCACTGCGCTCGCGGACCCGGTGATCGTCAATACGGACGGCCGGACGGCAACTACCCAGGCCGAGATAGACAACGCCGAGTGGTTCCGTGACCCGAAGATTCATTGGGATGCGGTACGCGGTGAATGGGTGTGCGTGATCGGACGCGCAAGGTACGCCGCGTTCTATACCTCACCGAACCTCAAGAACTGGCAGTGGAAATCCAACTTTGACTACCCCAACCACGCGCTTGGAGGTATCGAGTGTCCCGACCTGTTCGAAATGACGGCAGGGGACGGCACCCGGCACTGGGTTTTCGCAGCGAGCATGGACGCGTACAGCATTGGGCTGCCCATGACCTACGCGTACTGGATGGGAACGTGGAACGGCACGTCGTTCGTGGCGGACAACCTTACCCCTCAGTGGCTCGACTGGGGCTGGGACTGGTACGCCGCGGTGACCTGGCCGTCGGTGGATGCCCCGGACACCAAGCGGCTGGCGACGGCATGGATGAACAACTGGAAGTATGCCGCCCGCGACGTCCCGACCGATGCCACGGATGGCTACAACGGCCAGAACTCCATCACGCGGGAGCTTCGCCTGGAGAAGCAGGGTGGCGGCTGGTACTCCCTGCTGAGCACGCCGGTCAGCGCGCTCAGCGGATACGTCACCGCAACAACCACCGTTCCCAGCCAGGCCGTGAACGGCAGTTACGTCCTGCCATGGACCGGCCGTGCCTACGAGCTTGAACTCGATATTGCCTGGGATACCGCGGCGAACGTTGGAGTATCCGTAGGGCGCTCCGCAGATGGAGCGCGGCACACAAACATCGGTAAGTACGGCAACGAGGTGTACGTCGATCGGAGCCCCTCGGACCTGAACGGGTACTCCTTGGTTCCTTACACGCGGGCTGCCGCGCCGATCGACGCCAGTGCCCGTTCAGTGCACCTGCGGATCTTCGTGGACAAGCAGAGCGTGGAAGTGTTCGTCAATGCGGGGCACACAGTACTTTCGCAGCAGGTCCACTTTACGGACGGCGATACGGGTATCTCCCTCTATTCCGACGGCGGTCCAGCGAACTTTACGGGGATAACCATCCGGGAGTTCGGCAACCCCATCTGAAGCGTCGGCTGCGGCGGCACTCAGGGGCAGTTCAGTGTGCCGGTAAGGGGCAGGCCAGCCCAGCTGTTGGTGGAGTTGGGAACTTTGTAGTAACCACGGATCTGGTAGGTCCACGTTCCACTCAGGCTCGCAGCATTCTGGACACCCGAACTGTAGGACCGGCCGGCCGTCTTACTCAGGTCACCGGTGAACTGCACCACGCCATCGGGGTCAATGACCTTGAGTTCGTAGTAGTTGGCGTACGTAATCGCCGTGTAGCTGCCGACGCTGATCTTGGCCTGGCCAAACCACAGGAAAGAGTCGCAGCTCTTGGTCACGGTAACAGTGTTGGCTGCGGGCGCCTGGATCTTGGCCGCGGCCACTGGCATGCCGGCACTTTCGGTGTCGTTGAATCTGGCGTGCGCCGGCGAAATCGAAAAGCCCATCAGCACGAGCAGGAGGGCCACAAAGGTGGCCGGTACCCGCCAGAGGATGGGCTTGACGTGCATGATTCGTCGTCACTTTCGTTTCGATGGTGTGGATTGCGTTGTTCCAAGTCTCCCAAGCGGACCTCAGGAAAGAATCCTTCGTAGCCTCAAGGTCCGCTCAAGAGTCCAGGAACCGTGTGGTGCCCGGCCCAGGAACGACCCACGACAATGGCCGGAAACCGGCCCGAAGGGCAAGCGGGCCGGTTTCCGGGGTCTGGGGCTTGGTGGTTATTTGGTGGTTTCGGTGCGTTGGGTGCCGGTGAAGGCGAAGGCGATGGTGGAGGTGGCGCCTTGGAAGGTGTTGTCCGCGGTGGTGGGGAACGCGGTGGTGACTTTGAGGTTGTCGGTCTTGGTCGAGGTCAGGGAGGTGAGGTTGTTGAGGACCTTGTTCGCTGCGATGACCGGCGCCGAGGCCAGGACGGTGGTTTTGGTTCCGCCGCAGGTGTAGGGCGCTGCCGCACCGGTCCAGGCAACACTGCAGTTTTCGATGGTCAGTTGCAGGCCGTTGGTGGTGTCGGTGGTGAGCAGGGATCCGGTGGCTCCGGCGCTGGTGGTGAGGGTGACGTTGTTCAGGTCGGAGTTGCCGGTGTTGGCCAGGGTGACGAGTTTTTCGACTTTGTCCCCGGGGAGGAGCCCTGCGATGGGGACGTTGAGGGTGTTGGCGGGGCCGGGGGCGCCCAGGGCGATGGTGACGGTGCCTGCGGTGACGGCTTGGGAGGCGGAGGTCGAGGAGGTGAACGCGCCGTAGGTTCCCATGCCGGCGACGGCGGCTGCGGTGCCGACCAGTGCGACGGAGGCGAGGATTTTGCCGGAAGTGGTTTTGAGGCTGATGGCCATGGGGATCAGTGTTCCTTTCCTGTGGCCACCGTGAGACCGGCCGGCCTGTTGTTCCAGCCTGTGTGGCTGACAGGAATTACTTTGCCGGGCCCGGATCAAGAACAAATCCTGCAAACCCGCAACACTTCCTCAGGAAACCCTCAAGAAAACCGCAATGGTTATCCACAGCTCCCATCCGGCGAAAAGACGCTTCCCTCCGGCTCGCGCTAGGCTGGAGATCTCGGCTGATGCAGGTGGCCGCAGGAACCACCAAGCGGAGCCATCTCTTACATGTCAGCTGACCTTGACCTGACTGCCCTCGCGGCGTCCTCCTTTTCGCTTCCGGAGTTGCGCGACGGCCAACTCGCCGGGATGAGCGCCCTGGCCGAGGGCCGCGACGTTCTGGCAGTCATGCCTACAGGGTACGGAAAATCCGCTACCTACCAAGTCGCGGCCCTGTACCTTCACCAACAAACGAAACGTCCCGCCGTCGTGGTTTCACCCCTCATCGCCCTGCAGGAAGACCAACTGGAGGGGCTCGCAGAGGACCTTGGCGACGGGGCTGCCGTCGCCATTAACTCTTCGCGCACCGATGCGGAAGTTGAGGCGGCCTGGCAGGCAGCGGAGTCGGGCCAAGCAGTGTTCCTCTTCCTCGCCCCGGAGCAACTGGCCAAGCAGGAAACCGTCGAGCGGATCGCCAGGCTGGACGTCACCATGTTCGTGGTGGATGAGGCCCACTGTGTTTCGGCCTGGGGTCATGATTTCCGGCCGGACTATCTTGAGCTGGGCAACGTCCGGGAGCGCTTGGGGAATCCGCCGGTGATCGCCCTGACTGCCACGGCGTCGCCACCGGTTCGTGACGAGATCGTGGAGCGGCTTGGCATGCGCGACCCCTTGATCTTGGTCCGGGGTTTCGACCGTCCCAACATCAGCCTTGATGTGGTGCGCCACCAGGAGGACAAAGCCAAGCGCAAAGCCGTGGTGGAACACGTGGTGGAGCTGGCCGGCTCGGAAGGGCTGGGCCTGCTCTACGCCGCCACGCGGAAAGACACGGAGAGCTACGCTGCCAAGCTGGCGGAGCAGGGTCTGCGGGCGGAGGCCTACCATGCGGGGCGCGCGGATGCTGACCGCGAGGACATCCACGAGAGGTTCCTGGAGGACCAACTGGATGTCGTGGTGGCCACGACGGCCTTCGGCATGGGCATCGACAAGGCCAACGTGAGGTTCGTGGTGCACGCGGACATTCCGGAGTCCCTGGACTCGTACTATCAGGAAATCGGTCGCGCCGGCCGTGATGGTGAAGCCGCCGCGGCGATCCTTCATTACCGGGCCGAGGACCTGGGTTTGCGCAAATTCTTCGGCACCCACTCACCGGATCCCGAGGCCCTGAGAGCTGTGCTGAAGGTTGTTAAGAACGCTGGAGGGCCGGCTCCCAAGCCCGCGATAGCGGAGCTGACAGGATTCCCGGCGCGGCGCGTTACCGGGCTGGTAAACCAGCTGGAAGAAGCCGGTGCAGTAAAGAGCGGCAAGCGCGGAACCCGGCTCGCTTCCAAAGCGAAGCCCGCCACGCTGGTCAAGCGCGCGGTGGAACTGGCCGAAGCGCGGCAACGTGTTGACCAGTCCCGGCTCACCATGATGCGGGCCTACGCCGAGACGGACGGTTGCCGTCGCCAGTTCCTGCTGGGTTATTTCGGTGAAGACCTGCCCGATCCATGCGGCAACTGCGATGCCTGCGCTGACACCCGGAACCATGACGCCCGGAACCATGACGAGCCGGCTGCGGGCAGCCCGGCAGATTCCGGCGCGGAGCAACTGTTCCCCCTGCAGTCCACCGTGATCCACAAGGAATGGGGTCCCGGCTTGGTGATGCGGCACGAGGACGACGTGATGACTGTCCTGTTCGAGCAGGAGGGCTACAAAACCCTGTCCAGTACCGCCGTCGTCGAACATGAACTGCTGAAACCCGCCTAGGCGCGGGCCGTGGCGGCCCCGTAGCGCCTCCGAAAGATCGTCACCAACAGTGCTGCCGTCAGGGCCGCGGCACTCACCAGACACAGCAAGCCACCCCACGGTGCGTAGTCGCCACCGGAAATGAAGAACGCATCAGCCAAGGCCATGCCGGCCGGGAATGATGTGACGAAATAGATGGGCGCGCCCATGGACAGGATCAGCAGGTCCAAGATCACAACGATTCTCATCCGTGAAACAACCCGTGTTGCAGTCAGCAGAACCACCACGCCGGCAAGAACCGTGCCAATGCTTGACCACGCTACAACCGCCGCCACTGAAATTGACTCGTTGCCTCGGGCCAGACCCGCATGTATCTCCTCCAGCGAGGCACCCGGAACAGCGGCGAGCGGATTCCATACAAGGATCTGCAGAGCTGCGGCCACGGAATATACGGCTATTACGACCAGCCCGAGCAAGCTAACCGTGACCCGCCCTGTTTGAGTGCTGCTTTCAATTGTCCCCATGCAGGGAGCCTAGCCGAAGGTTCAGGTATTCAGTTCCAACATCAGCGCCGGCAGTTCGTCGGCCAGCTCGCGTGCCAGGAATCCGAGCGGACCCAGCTTGCTTGCCAGGCGATCCGCGGCGGCCGCATGCAGATGGGTGCCCCAACAGGCGGCCTGGGCATTGCTCGTTCCGCGGGCCCTCAGTCCGGCAACCGCGCCCGCCAGGACGTCGCCGCTGCCGGAAGTCCCCAGGCCACCGTAACCGGTGGTGATCTTCCAAAGTTCAGGCTCCGTGCGCTCCGGACCGGCGATGAAACCTTGGCAGCTGACCACGGCGTCAAAGCGCCGGGCAATGTCCATCAGGGCAGCTGGCAGGTCGTCGACATCCTTGCCCAGCAGGATTCCGGCCTCCGTCGGGTTCGGGGTGAGGATCAGGCGGCCACGCCATGGTCCAAGGAGCTCCTCAACCTTCCCCAGCGCCCCTAAGGCATAGGCGTCAAGCACGACGGCGGGACCCCGGTCGGCGTTCGTGCCGCCGTCGGCTTCCTCCCGTTCCAACAGCGTTCGAAGCAGGGTCTCGGCGAGATCGAGGTCGTCCAATCCAGGGCCGACCAGCAGGGTGTCGGCGCGTTCCAGATAGGTGGAGATCCTGTCCAGCCCCTCGCCCGTCAGCGAACCGTCAGCCGTTTCCGGCAGCCCGATCGAACCGCACTCCGGCAGCGCAACGCCCACCTGGACCGCCGCGGATTCGGCAACGGCCAACGTGATTTTGCCGGCCCCCGCACGCAGCGCCGCAGTCCCTGCAAGAATGGCCGCTCCCGGGGTCGCCCGCGCACCGCCGATGACAAGGACCGCTCCACGTGAATACTTATCGTCTCCGGGGGCCGGCAGCGGCCAGTCACGCAGAAGCGATGGAGTGACCAGGGTGGGTTCACTGCGGGTGGACACTGGCATCCCCGGCGTGTTCGGTGACTGTGACACCCTGCTCTGTCAGGTGGTCGGCAACGTTGAAACTCTCCAGTTCCCAAGGCCCGGACCCGGTGGGCCGTACGTATCGCGTGATGGAGGCATTGAGCACTGATGTGGTGGCGGCGAGGTCCAGGATTTCGTCTTCCGACATGCCCTCCAACACGTACCGGACCAGGAGGATCACAGCATCGTGACAGACCAACATCACCCGTTGGCCCGTTCCCAGGGTGTTGAGTTCGTCCAGGACCGAGCGAAGACGCAGGGCCACATCCGCCCAGGACTCACCTCCGGGCGGCCGGTAGTACAGCTTGCCCAGCCACGCACGGCGCTCGAATTCATCGGGGTAGCGGTTCTTCACGCCGAGGCTCGTCAGCCTGTCCAGAATGCCCAATTCCCTGTCACGGAGTCGCTCGTCGGTGAGTACCTTCACGGGCCACCCTGCAGTTTCGACGGCGATTTCCGCGGTCTGCCGGGCGCGGGCGTAGGGGGAGGAAACAACCGCGTCCGGTCGCAGGTCCTCGGCGATGCGGGCCAGCGCGGTCCCCAAAGCCTTGGCTTGGTCCTGGCCGGTGCCCGAGAGGTTTACGTCCGGGTCCCTCGCGGGCACGTCGATGATCTCTGCTCCCGCCAACCGCGCCTCGGTGGCGGCCACGTTTCCTTCGCTCTCACCATGCCGGACCAGCAACAATTCCACGGCACCGGCCTCCTGCACGGCGTCCGTCAGACCGTCCTCGTTCACACAAGCCACCCCTTTCGCGTGCGTTGCCGAATTGCAGAACACTACCCACTGCGTACCCACCGGTCCAGAGAATAAACGCCCGACGGCGGTTCGGGAACCTCTGTTGCCTGGACCGCCAGTGAAGTATGTTGCTCGCATGAAGGACTCATACCAGGTCATTGTGGTCGGTGGCGGATTCGCGGGCGTTGCGGCAGCCAAGGGACTCGGCCGCAAGGGTGTACGCGTCTTGCTCATCGACTCGAACAACTACCACCAGTTCCAGCCCCTTCTCTATCAGGTTGCCACCTCCCAGATAGGGGTGTCGGCCATTGCACGGCCACTGCGCTCGGTGTTCCGTCGCCTCAAGACGGTCAAGGTCCTCACAGCCAGGGTGGAATCCGTGGACGCAGCACAACGGACCGTTACCACCGCGGACGGGCAGACCCTCAAGGCCCAAATATTGGTCCTTGCGGTCGGGGCTGTTCCGAACTTCTTCAATACCCCGGGTGCGGAAGAGCTGGCCTTTCCCCTGTATTCCGTCACTGACGCCACCAGGCTTGGGGCTGGGCTCACCCGGCTGTTGGATGAGGCCGATGGAAATCCGGACATGTCCGTGGACGTGGTGGTGGTTGGCGGCGGTCCGACCGGTGTTGAAACCGCCGGAGCCATGGCTGAAAACGTCAAGTACGTAGTGCAGAAGTACTTTTCACCCGAGCTTGCCGCCCGTTGCCGGGTGCATCTGGTGGACATGGTTCCCAGCGTTCTGAACATGTTCTCGTCCAAGTCCCAGAAGTACGCCACCGAGCATCTGCAGAAGGTGGGCGTTCAACTTCACATGGGCGTCGGTGTTACCGAGGTCCGGCGCGATGGTGTGACGTTGGCTAACGGAAGCTCCGTTCCGGGGCAGATTGTGGTGTGGGCCGGAGGCCTGAAGGCCGGCGACATCATTGCCGGTTCAGGGCTTGCTCAGGGGAGGGGCGGGCGGATCGACGTCAACCCGGACCTGACTGCGCCAGATGCAGAGGGTGTGTATGTCATCGGAGATGCCGCCAACATCACGGACTCAACCAGGGCCAAACTTCCCCAGCTGGGTTCAGTCGCGCAGCAGGCCGGAAAGTGGGCGGCAAAGAACATCCTCGCGGACCTCAACGGAGGCACCCGCGAGCCATTCCGCTATCTGGACAAGGGGTACATGGCAATGGTGGGTCGCGGCGCTGCCGTGGCCGAACTTGGCCGGAAGCGCATCCAGTTGCAGGGTGTCTTCGCGTTCTTGTCGTGGCTCTTGGTCCACCTGGCGCTGTTGTCCGGGCTGCAGCAAAAGATCCGGGCACTGTTTTCGTGGCTCAACGGCTATCTCCTGCACAGCCCTGCGCAGGTAGTTGTCAGCAGCCCCTTGGAGGTTGAACCTCCCTCGGAGGCCCCACCTGGGGCGCTGCCATCAAAGGAGTCTTGAGGGGGACTGACTCTTGTACTTCTTGTGGGACACCACGGCGTAGACCACAAGGAAGCCGCCGACGAGGGTAAGCGGGACCACGTGTAACGGGATTGCCAGCAGGACCAGGAGGACTCCTAAAGCGGCTGCCATGACGTCACGGACGCGGGGCTGGACCGGACCGTGCACTGGGACGCCTGATTCCAGTTGCCGGGCCAAATCGGGATCCTGGATGAAAAGCTCCCGCTCGAGCTGTTGCAGAACCCGGCGCTCGCGTTCCGAAAGGGGCATAGTGGGTTCCTCCTCCAAGCTCAGTGTTCCAATAAGCTAAGCATGCTTATTATTCAGACCGCAAGCATCAAATCGGGGATATTGAGCCCCCGCGGGCATCTGCTGGGAAGATGGCAGGAGGAAACCCGATCGAGGAGAGCCATGACACTCAAAGAACGCTTGAAGGCAGACGTCGTCGACCACATGAAGGCAGGCAACAAAGTCGCCCTGACTACGGTTCGCAACGTCTTGGGTGAAATCACCACCCGCGAAAAGTCAGGCAAGACGCCGGTAGAGCTCGACGACGCCCAGGTCACCTCGCTGCTGCAGAAGGAAGCCGCGAAGCGGCGCGACACGGCAAGGATCTACACCGAGGCAGGGGAGGCTGACCGTGCGGCGGCCGAAGTCGCAGAGGCCGAGATCATCGAGGCGTACCTTCCCAAAGCGCTCACCCGTGAAGAGGTAGAGGCGATCGTGGACGAGGCCATTAATGCCTTGAAAGCTGAAGGCCAGGAACTCTCCATGCGGTCCATCGGTGCTGTCATGAAGCCTGTTACCGCAAAGGTTGCGGGACGCTTTGATGGCAAGACCGTCAGCGAAATCGTTCGCGCCCGCTTGGCATAGCTGCCACGGGGTCAGTTGACCCCAAGCAGCCACCGCAGAGTGTCAGCGTTGCGCACGGCGTTACCACCGCCGTCGTTGTTGAAGTAGACGTAAACATCCTTGCCGGAGCCGCTCCACTCCCGGATCCTGTCCGCCCACCACCCCAAATCGTCCTCTGAGTAGGAGCCGCCGTAGAGGTGCTGGTGGTCCGGCCCGTGCATGCGGATGTAGACGAACGGGGCGGTGGCGCGGAGGATGCATGGCAGGTTGGCGCCGCTCATGATGCAGTAGGCGGCCTGGTGGCGTTCCAGGAGGGCGTACACATCCGGGTGGTCCCAGCTGTCGTGCCGGAACTCGACGGCGACGCGGATCCAGTGCGGCAGCGCGGCCAGGAAGTAGTCGAGCCGGGCATCATCGCGGGCAAAATCAGGCGGCAACTGCGCCAGCAGGACGGCCCTTTTGTCACCGAGTTCGTGCCAGCAACGCTCGATGCGTTCCACCCATACCTCGGGGCTGTACAGCTTCTTGGCGTGCGTCAGTCCGCGCGGCGCTTTGACGGACATGGCGAATCCCGCCGGCAGCCTTTCCTGCCAACCTGCGAAGGTGGTGTCGCGGGGCCAACGGTAGAAACTGGCATTCAGCTCGACTGTGTTAAATCGAGCTGTGTAGTGGGGCAGGCGTTTGGCGGCGGGCAGGCCCGGGGGATAGAGCACGTTCGCCCAGTGGTCGTAGCTCCAGCCCGATGTGCCGATGTGGATGCCCATGGTGAGGATGGTAGCTGGTTGTTCCTTTGGGGGCAGGTCATGCGCAGTCCGTCCCAGTACTTCGAGTGGGTTCTGAGCCGCGCGCGCTGCCCACCGGGGGCCTTCAGCGGCCGAAGAGCTTCTTGCCCATTTTTGCGAACACACCGGGTTCTTTGGAGGTGTCGATGATTTCCGGTTCGGCAGAGAAGTCGGTGCCGGTGGCGGTGACGGGGAGTCGTTTGTTGGCCCAATCGACTGTTCCGAGTTCCGGGTTGTAGACCGGTGGGGTTACGCCTTCGGCGCGGAACACTCTCCACATCCACTGCGGGATGTTGTCCACTGTGCGCGGGAAGGCTTTGAGGTCTTGAAACAGTGTCAGTGCATCCGCGGGGTGATCCGTTAGGTTGCCTTGGTTGTCTCGCTCGATAAGCTCGATATCAAAGGTCTCCAATTTTCCTCCCCTGTCCGGGTAGAGGTAGACCTTGCAGCTCGTCCAGGTTCCGGCTCCCCGCTCGTAGGACTCGCATTGTACATCTCGAAGCCAGTAGTCCATGGATTGAACGGAAAAATTGAGAAACCCTTCTGCGTAACCCCAGACGCCATTCCGAAGGATGTCTTCAGACCGGCTTGAGCAGGCTTGATGGACGACAGAAGTGCTCACCACCTCTTGGGCGCCGAAGCCCAAGGCGCCTTCTCTGAAAGTTTCACTCCTCAACCGATTGAGGCCCACCTGGACTATTGGACCAGAAATGATTTTGCCAGTGCTCAGCATGACTCCTTAGGGTTTTCGCACAAATTCGGGAGGGTCGGCATGATCTCCGTTGGCATGGGCTCAACCCGACGCTTGTCTGGTCCCGGTTGTTTTTAGCCGCCGAAGAGCTTCTTGCCGATTTTTGCGAAGACGCCGGGTTCTTTGGAGGGGTCGATGATTTCCGGTTCGACGGAGAAGTCGGTGCCGGTGTCGGTGACGGGTAGACGCTTGTTGTCCCAGTCCACAGATTTTAGTTGCTCGTTGTAGACCGGGGGTGACAAGGCTTCCTTACGGAGAGCATCCCACATCCAATCCTGAATATTGCTGAATGTACGAGGGAACGCTAGAAGATCTGCTTTGACGGCCTGTCCAGACGCTGGGCTAGAGGAACTGGCTGGATCGCCGAAAATGCCTCGTGTGAGAATTTCACGATCAAATGCTTCTAGGCGCCCCTCTTGAGACGGGAAGAGGAACACTCTAAATGTCTTCCATGCGCCTACACCGGGGGAATACAGTTCTCGCCTTACTTCCATCAGCCAGTACTCAAGGAGCTCGGCAGGGAAATCAATGTCCCAATCGCGGCCTCCCCATTGGCCTCGGCGGCAAACATCGGTGAACCGCTTCGACGTATCGTAAGACATCAAGGATGTGCTTATAACCTCCTCGGCTCCAGAACCTAGGCCAATATCGGAAAACGTGTGTTCTTGAAGCCGGGCTAGCCCTTTCCGTATTAGCGGGCTTTCAACAACTGAATCTTGCATTTAGAGGCCTCTTTACTTGGGGAGTTCAAGATTGGGGAAGAAGTCATCTTGGGGCAAGTCTCTGTCAAATGAGTGGGAAACTTTGAGCCCGCTTGGCAGCCCGGGTTTTGGCCCGGGGACGGCTTCTACCTTTAGGTGCAAGTCTAGGGGCTGTCCGGTGTCGATGCGGTGGAGGGCTTTTGTCATGAGTTCTCTTTCGAGTTGGAAAAAGGCCTGTGTGTTGGCGGGCACGTTGGGGACTCCGTGGCCTCTGTTTTGGAACATGAGTTGGGCTAGGAGGTTGGCTCCTTCGCCGGGGCCGGCGAAGAGGGAGGCGATGAGGTGGCCGCCGTCGTAGCCGGGTCCGCCGACGCGGAGGCCCGCGAGTATTTGCTGCCATGTGTTCCGGTTGATGTCGCCTTTGAGGAGCCCGGTGATGTGCGCCTCGACGCTCTTGGGCTTGGCGAAGTCATCGGTGATGATCGTGAAGTGGTTCTTGAGACCAGCGTCGGCTGTTGCCACTACGTTGTAGGTGACGTTGGGCATGCGCTTGTTGAGTTCGGCGGACCAGGCACCCTTGACGCCAGCGAAAGTGTCTACGCGTTCGACCCGTCCTGTGGCGTCGGTGTAGAACCTCTCCAGTGTGTCTGCAGTGAGGCCACCTGCGTCGTCCCGCATTTTTGTGCGGTGCTCGACGATGTACTCGGTGTGGGGTTGCAACCCGGTTTTTGCGGCAAAGTTGTCTGCGCGACTCACTGGGAAGAGATCGTGACCATGTCGAAGCAGCACGGTGTTCGCGATCTTTGGGTGCGGCGGGAACGGGTCAGGTGTAACCGCAGGTAGCGCCGTGGATGTGGTGCTGTCCATACGTGCGCCGGAACCGGTCGTCGGGTGCGCGGTGTTCTCGCGGATTCCGGCCGTGACGTTGTCCAGCCGGTTCGGCACCCCTGCCGGTTCCGGATGCAAGGCGGTAGGAAGGTGCGCTTCGGCGTTTCGCAGGCCCTGACCAATGTTGGTAAGGCTATCGGCCGTGGCTCGCTTCAGATCTTGGGCCAGTTCGATGGTGCCCGCCTTGGCAAGGCTGAGCCCAGCCCATCCCGCGGCCCGTGTCTGGGTGAGTCGGTCAAGTATCTTGGCGGTGGTCTCTGGCATGACGAGGTCTGCTACCTTCAGTGCCAGCGACCCTGGCTTGTCCAAGAACATGCTCGTCCGGTGCAACCCATTGGCAGCGTTACCGAGCGCCGATGAGATCCGGCTGAGCCTGGCGCTGTCCATCGTGGCGATGCTCAGTCGTTCAGCTGCCAGGCCGAGCTTTGCGGCGGCTGATCCGGCGACCAGGCCCGCGCCGGTGCCGCCCGCGAGGAGCGAGGCGACGTCGAAGGTGGTGGCGCCCGCGGCGTGCCAGGGGTCGGTGCCCCATTCGTCGTAGTGGATGGTTTCTTTGGCCAGCCCTGCGGTGGTTTGCAGGGCTTGGGCGTCGTGGGCGGTCATGTCTTTGCCGCCGCTGGTGATGACGTTTTTGGTGGTCAGGACAGCACCGCCGAGGGCGAACAGGCTGTGCCAGGCGAGGGCTTGTTTGATGCGGTCGGTGGTGCCCAGTAGGGTGTGCAGGCCTTGGCCGGCACCGATCAGGGAGCTGACAAATCCTTGGCCCGCGGAGCCGAGGCCTCCCAGGCGCAGGGACACGTTCGGTGGACCCCAGGGCAGGTCGGGGAGTTTCTCGTCGGTTCCGAAGAAGTGCTGGACGTGGTTGAACGCGTTGGAGAGCAGGTCGGTGGAGTTGTTGAGGTTGGACCGTGGGATCCTCGCGGCGGTGTATTTTTGCCCGCAGGTCAGGGCGCTCAGTTCGGTGGCGCAGGCCGCGTCCGAGTCGAGGATGGCTTGGGCCAGGGCGCTGGCTTTGTCCATGGTCTCGCGGTGCTGATCGACGATGTGCAGGACTGATTGCCAGTTATCGTTGCCCAGGATGGTGGCATCCAGTGCCTGGATGTCGGCGCGGAGGGTATTGATGCGCTGTTTCAGTTCCCTGGCCCGGTCCGCGTACGCGCTCAGCACGGTCGCGGCTTTCCCGGTCAAGGCAGCCAGGTCCCGGGACTGGGTGAACACCGGGCCGAAGCCGGCCAGGACTTGCCCGGCCTCGGGGGCTTCGTAAACACCCGAAAGCCCGGCCCAGGACCGTGCAGCGTCATTGATCCCGGAATGGACCGCTTCGCCGGAGGTGGCCAGGGCACGGGCTTGGCTGTCCAGAGCCTCAGGGTCCGGCAGCGGAGGCAACCCGTCCACACTGATCCCCGACGGGCCCCCAGCAGGGGTACAGACATCGGTGAAGTCCACGCTCATGAGAAATTCTTTCCTTCCAACGCCCCGGGAGATTATTGGAGCCCGCTGCGGGGGCCGTGCACGGTCGCAGCCGAGGCGGCGGCGGTGGAGGCCATGGCCAGGTCGCCGTTGGCGTAATGGCTGATCGCCTCGGATGTTCCGGTCAGGACAGCGGTGCTGCGCTCCATCACGGCCTTGGTGGCAGGGACCATCCCGGTCTCTACCAACGCCCCGAGTGCTTCCTGGACCTGGGCGGACGGGACGGCCCCGGCAATGCCCTCGACCGCGGTCTGCATCTTCGCCAACGGGGCATCCAACCCTGCGACAGAGGCCGCGGTCGTCGAGATCACGGCCCTAGCCGCGGCGACGTCGATGTTCCAGACAGCCATGATCGAGAAGCCGGGGGTTAGCCGATGCTCTGCACGGCGTTGCGGGCAGAGGTCGCGGCGGTGGTGGCGGTTTCGTCGTTCTGGCCCAGGGTGGTGCGGACGAGGGTGATGATGGCTTTGACTTCGTCGGCGGCGTTGTTCCAGCGGGTTTCGACGGTCTGGTATTCGGTGTCGACGCCGTCGGCGCGGAAGTCGGCCATGGCCTGGTTGACGTCGGTTTGGCGGGCCGCGATGAGGGACTCGAGTTGCGCGGCGAGGCCTTGGATGTCGGATTGGACCTGGGCGGAGATGTTGGTGTCGTAGGCGATGCGGTTGGTGGTCATGGGTTAGGCCCGTCCTTGGAAGCGTGCGGCGTCGAAGTTCGCGGCGCCTTCGGAGCGGCGCGCGTTATCGGAGGCGTTCAGGTCGCCTTGGGTGAAGGCGGTGTTCATTCCGGACTGGCCGGTGACGATCGCCGCCAGGGCGGTGTTCAGTTCGGACGCGACGAGGTCGGAGCGGTTTTTGAAGGCGTCGAACGCGGCTTTGCCCGCGCCGCTGAATTTGCCTTCGAGCGGGGTGACGGCGTCGACGAAGCGGCGGACCAGGGCGCCGAGGTCCTGGTGGGAGGCGTCGGTTTGTTTGTTCAGGTGGCTGAGCGTTTCGGCGCCCATGTCGAAGATGGCCATGCGTTCCCCCAAGGGTTGATCATCGGTCGTGGCGGTGCCGGAGCACCTTAACAGCATCCTGAAAACCGTTTATTAAGTCCAGTCGATGCACTAACAGGTGTTGAATCCTTTATGACGGGCCGGTCACACGCCGGATGGTCCGGCGAGCTGTCCGACCGGAACCAAGCATGCCCCACACCACCGACACTAGGTGGCGGAACAGCCAAACTAGGGGGTGAAAAGGCCCAATCTAGGTGCTGAAACCGCCAAAATGAGTGCTCACCAGTCACCATCTAGGTATTAGCGGGACAATACCGACCACACGCTCCCTTCCAACGAAGTGCATGCGGCAGCCCGTGTAAACCTTCCCATCCAATCGGATGCTAGGGTCTGGACGGTAATTTAGTCGGTGCCGTGGATTAGGGTTGGTGCCACAATGACGCCGTACAGGAGCCTGATTGGGGAGGCCACATGGCTGAAGACTACGATTCCCGCCTGCTCGAGTCTGCGCGGGTCAGGAAGCATAGGCTCGATGATTCCGTCCTTTTTGGACGGAATCATCAGGAGCGTACTTACGCGACGGCGACGACGAGGTTGATGCAGTCGCTGCTCATTGCCGCGCTCATCGCCGCGATCTGTGTGGGCTTCAGCTTTGTCCAGCATCTGCTCAGCGAACAGGCGGCCAAACAAACAGTGCCGACCGCATCGGTATCTCTCTCCAAAGGAACCCTATGAGCACGGCCTTAAGCCGGGTCACGGTCATCGCGGCCCACCGCCACCTCGATGTACGGCTCCCGTCCGATGAACCCATCGCCTGGTTGATGCCGCAGATCCTGGACCTGATGCATGAGGACAGCGACGCCGGACCAGCCAGCAGCACGGGCACGGTACTGCTCACTTCCTACGCGCTGACCACCAGTTTGGGTGTCACTTTGGAGAGTGCCACGACGCTCCGTGAGGCAGGCATCTCCGACGGTTCCATGCTGTACCTGCGCGAGGAACGCGATGTTCCGGCCGCCCCGGATGTGTACGATGTTCCGTCCTTCGCTGCGGAATCAACCGAACGGCTCCCGGCATTGTGGACCGGACCATTGAGGGCTGTAGGTCTGTCCACGGTTGCTGGACTGCTGATGGCCGCCGCGGGTTCTTCGTTTGTGATGGTTCTGCGTGGAACAGGAAACAAGAGTGCCGCCCTGATCGGCATTGCGATCGCCGCCGGCCTGATGATCGCCGGTTCCCTGACAGGACGTACACGATCCGTACCGGCGGGTCTGGCACTGGTGTTTGCAGGCTTGGCGACCGCCGCGTCAGCGGGTTTCCTCGTGGCTCCGTTCGCCACCGGCGCGCTGCTCCTGTCGGCCGCGTTGGTGACGGCCTTGGCTGCCTCAGCTGTGGCCACAGGAAAATATGTGCCGTTCCTCGCCAGCGGGGGTTTGCTCCTCACCCTCGGAGGTTTGTGGGCGGTGCTGGGCTTCAGTACCAGGGACCAGCCGCTGTCGGCAGGCATCACGGCTATCGCGGCCATTTTCGCGCTCGGAGTCGCGCCCCGTCTGGCGACCGTGCTCACCGGACTGAGCGGGCTGGACGACGACCAACGCCAGGGCAAGCGGATCACCCGCAGCACAACCCTGGACGCCATCCACGCCGCTCACGCCACCTTAACTGGCTGGACCTTGACCGCAGCGGCGGTTGCCGGCGTCGCCGTCGTGGTTGTTGCAACTGCGAAGGACCGGCCCGTCTGGGCCGTCCTGTTATCGGTTGCGCTGCTGGGTGCCTTGACCTTCCGCGGCCTTGCGCTGCCCCTGGCTGCGCAACGGGCTGGCCTCTACATCGCCGCTGCCGGCGGATGTTGGGGCGCAATCCAGGTCTTTGCTTTGGCCACCAAGCAACCGCTGCTCCTCGTTATCGCTGCACTCCTGGCCGGACTGGTGCTCCTTGCCGCGGTCCTTAAGGTCCGCGATCAGGCCGCTGCCCGGCTCCGTGTCATCGCAGCGCGCATCGAACTCATGTGCGTCCTCGCCACCATTCCGCTGGTACTGGGACTCTCCGGTGCCTACACACAACTAGGACAAACTTTTGGCTGAACAACCGCGCTCCGGTTTCCCCCTCGGCGAATCGTTGGCTGACCCGCCACGTCAGGAAACTGTCGGGATGAGAACAAGCACGGCGCCGTCCCGCGGCTTCCCGGGGATGGGCGCCAATGCGCCGCTGCTGCCGCCGTCGAATCCTTCTGTCCCGCAGCCCCCAGCGGCGCCAGCTGGTCCAGTACGGAAAAGCGGCGACACCTGGTGGGAGCGGCTCCGGTTTGAGGTGACAGACGCCGTGACTTCCGGCGCGCTGTCCGAGCGCTTGATCCGTGCGAGTTCAGCGGTTGAAGCTCCCATCACTACCGGTCGGCGCATCGTGGTTCTCGGAACGGCCGGGGGAGCGGGAACCACCACCGTGACAGCGTTGCTTGCAAGACTGCTGGGCAGTATCCGGCAGGAACCGGTTATTGCCGTGGACGCGACCGACCACTACGGAAGCCTCTTGCAGTACCTGGGGGCAGCGCACTCGACGCCGCTGACTGCGCTGATGCAGCAGTTCCGCACCCAGCCCGTCCGCATTTTGCCCGACGCCGTAAGCAATGCCGCTGCCTGTGGAAACCAGGTGTTCGCCACCGGTCGCTCCGACGTACCCGCCCTGGCCGATGCCCCCATTGCCTTGCAGGAGTGGACAGATGTTTCGTCGACCTTGTCGCGTTTCATGTCGGTGACGGTTGTCGACGGCGGGAGCTCGCCCTTGTCACGTCACGCGGCTGCGTTGCTGGCTACTGCCCACGCAGTGGTGCTGGTTTCGCCTCCAGGCAATCCCGAGGCAAGCAAGGCCGCCTCCATCCGGGATTCCCTGGCCAAGGAGTTCCCGGATGTACAGCAGGTCCCTGTCGTAGTCCGTTCCCGGCAGAACCATGATCTGGCAACTGCCGGTGACGCCTTTCCCTTTGACCGGCATCTGGCCGAAGGCGGCACCCTGCAACTGAGGCGGCTGGGCTTCCGTTCCCGGATCGCCGCCACCGAACTAACAGGCAAGGCCCTGATGGCCGCCAACAGGGCATAGGCAGATATGACAACGCGAATCGTTCATCGTCCTGCCCGGACCACTCTTCCCGAGAGGATACCTGAAGCCGCGCAGTTGGATGCGCCGCCGCAGCTGGCCGGGGGAGCGGGCGGGATGAACCTGCTTGCATTGGTACCGATGTTGGGTGCCGCAACGTCGGTGACCGTCATGATGCTTTTCCGTGGATCATCGCTGGCGGGCATTGGGGCGATCATGATGGTTGCCACTGTCCTGGCGTCGGTGGTGCTCATGTTCTCCCAGCGCGGCAAGGCCACACGGCAAAGGGCAACCAAGCGCCGTTTGTACATGGATTACCTTCGGCGCCGCCGTGCGGATTTCGAGGCAGAGGAGCACCTGGCCAGAGTGGCGGCCAACGCTGCCCACCCGCCGGTCGACCGCCTCGTACAGCGGGTAGTGAATGATCCACACCGGCTCTGGGAGCGACGCCGGACCAGCCCGGACTTCCTCGTGACGCGCTTCGGTACCGGCAGCGTTCCCCGCAGGCCCATCATGGTGCAGGACAGCGGTGATGCCGTGGAGCGTCCGGACGCCTTCATGCTTTCCGAAGCCGAACAGCTTCGCCAGCGTTTCGGCACCAACCCGGACATGCCGTTGACTCTGCCGTTGGCCGCGGTGTCGGACGTCTCCATTGTGGGAGACCGGGAGACGGCTCTGATGGTGTGCCGCAGCCTGGTCTGCCAGCTGGTCTCGGCACAATCACCTGAGGACGTTGAACTGGCGATTGTCGTGGACGACCCTGAGCTGGCGGAATGGGAATGGACCAAATGGTTGCCCCATCTCCAAGACAGGGGAACCCTGCGCAGGGCGGGATCCCCAGCCGAACTGGCTGGCCTGCTGGAAAATTCCATGGGAGCGAGGCTGACGGCCCTGAGCAGTGCTGCCCGGAACTTCCAACAAGTCCCGGCAGACGCCCTTCCCCGTCTCATCATCATCTCCGACCTGCCGGGCAGGAACGCCGGCAATATGCCGGGCGTTCCTGCGGACCTTCCCTTGTCCAAGCTCGCTGTGACCCGTATCCACCTCTTGGCAGAGCAGCAGCACGAGCCGGAGCGGGTCGACCTCCGTCTGGTGGTCTCCCCAGAGGCATTGACCATGGAAGCAACCGCCACCGGACAGGTCACGCATGGCGTGGCAGACCACGTGTCTGCTGTGGTGGCTGAATCTGTAGCCAGGGCGTTGGCCCCGCTGCGCTTGTCAGAGCTGTCCCACGAATTTGGAGAGCACAAGTCCTCGCGCAGCTACGCCGAAGCACTAGGCCTCTCCGACTACACGGCCGAGGCCATGCTTGAGCTGTGGAAGAGCCAACGAGGGCCTGATTTCCTCCGGATGGCCATCGGAGAAGATGAAGACGGAACGCCCGTCCACCTCGACCTGAAAGAACCCGCCCAGCAAGGCATGGGACCCCACGGTCTCTGCGTCGGCGCAACGGGATCAGGTAAGTCCGAGTTGCTGCGGACAATCGTTCTTTCCCTGATCGCCACCCACTCGCCAGAGGATCTCAACATGGTCCTGGTGGACTACAAAGGCGGCGCGACGTTCGCTCCTTTTGAAGACGCGCCGCATGTGGCAGGCCTGGTGACAAACCTGGTCAGCGACGCCAGCCTGGTGGACAGGATCTATTCCAGTCTGGCCGGGGATGTGAAGCGGCGGCAGGAACTGCTGAAAAACGGTGGCGACTTCGCGCACATCAACGATTACCGCAACGCCCGCCGCAGGAACCCTGACAACCCTGTGCTAGCCGAACCGTTGCCCTACCTCTTTGTCTGCATCGATGAATTCGGTGAGCTCCTCACCGCCCGCGCGGACTTCATCGACCTGCTGCTGTCCATCGGCAGGATCGGCCGTTCCATCGGCATCCATCTGCTTCTGGCCTCCCAGAAAGTGGAGCAAGGCATGCTCCGTGGCCTGGACACCTACCTCGCCTACCGGATAGCGCTCCACACCAACTCTGAAAGCGAAAGCCGGAGCATCATTGACGTCCCGGATGCCTACCACCTGTCCAGCACCCCCGGGCACGGCATCCTCAAAGTGGACACCACCGTCTTCAAAAGGTTCCGTGCAGCTTACGTTTCCGGGGCGTTGCCTTCGCAGGATGACGACGCCGTCCCTGCCGTTGCGGAGGCCGTCCCAGTGCGGCCGTTCAGCCTGGCTGAACAAACGGGCACTACGCTCCCTGACCTGGTCCCGGCGAGGGGCACCGTAGTCGATGCCACGCAGTCCCCGGACCAGGCCGACAGCGCAACCATTTTGTCCGCCGTCGTGGGTTTCGCCGCCGGGCAGCCGCGTCTGACGCAACCCGTGTGGCTCCCGCCCCTGCCCGAGGCTGTCTCGCTGGCCGGGACGGGTGCGTCCTTGGACCTCACCTCTACCGGCCCCAGGCTCGCCCAACCACGGTACTTAAGTCCCGCCGTCGGGATCCTGGACGACCCCGCCCGGCAGTGGCAGGGGCCATGGCATCTTGATCTGACAGCCCGGGGTGGCAACCTCGCGGTCATTGGCGCACCTCAGAGCGGTAAGTCGACGGCGCTGCGTACCATTGCGGCGTCGCTGGCCTTGAGCCACCGGGTGGAGGACGTCAACATCTACGCGGTGGACCTCCTCGGAAACGCGCTGGCTGGCCTATCGGCACTCCCGCACTGCAGCGGTGTGGCTGGTCGCGGCAACCGGGAGTTGCTCCGACGGACCATCGAAGAAGTCCAAGGCCTCTTGAATGCCCGACAGGCAGAGTTCGATCATCACAAACTGGACTCACTCCAAGCGATGCGCGCTTTGCGTTCCAGGGGTGGGCTGGACGGGTTGGGCTGCACGGACGCCTTTCTTTTCATCGACGGCTTCGGAAGCCTGACCTCGGAATTTCCTGAACTGGAAGAGGCCGTACACGACGTCATGACCCGCGGCAGCACCTTGGGCGTCCACGTGATCGTGAGCATGCGGAACTGGTCCGAGGTCAGGATGTCGAGGCAGTCGCTGCTGGGAACCAGGATCGAGCTGCATATCGCGGATCCTGCCGACTCCCTCGACCGGCGACTCGCCACCACGCTGGGTGCCAACAGGCCTGGCCGGGCCCTGACCATGGACAAAACGATCGGGCATTTCTCCCTTCCGTCCCTGGCTGCGAGCCCCGATCGTGATAACACAGGGCAGGAACTCTCGGAGCTGGCCGCGGTGCTGCAGAAGTACGCCACGACCATCGCGCCTCCTGTACGCGTCCTGCCTGGCCTGGCGCGGCTTCCGGATGGACACGTGAGCTCCCGCGGCAGCATAGCGCTGGGGGTGCGGGAGCACGACGCCGGCATGGAGAACCTCGATCTGTTCGGCGTCGACAGGGCAGCGGTGATCCTCGGAGACCCCGAAACCGGCCGGACCAACCTGCTGCGGACGGTGGCCTCGCAGTTGATGGGTAGCTATGCGCCGGGGGAATTGGCCTTTGCTGTGTTCGACCCGCGACAACAGTTGCAGGACTTCATTCCGGAGGCGTACCTGGGTGAATATGCTGCGAACGGACAGCGGGCGGCGCAGCTGGCTGAATTTGTTGCCGGCCAGGCCCAGGAGCGCTTGGGCGATGGCAGCAGCATGCCGGTCCGCACCCCGCGAATAGTTCTGTTGGTGGATGACTACGACATTCTCGCCGCCACCGGCAACCAGCCGCTGCGCGCATTGGCAAGCTATCTCCCCTCCGGAGCCGACATCGGCCTTTTTGCCGTGGTTACCAGCAGGACAACGGGCAGCGGCATGATGATGCACGACCCCTTCATCGCCAGTCTGCGGGCCGCCGGCGCACCTGTCATCATGTTCTCGGGGGACCGCTCAGAAGGAGTGATAGCCAATGGTGAGCGGCCCGTCCCGCTTCCCACCGGACGGGCCCGGATTCTGCGTACAAGCCGCCCACCCGTGACCGTTCAGACCTTCCATTACGACTACGAGGTTGCATCCCATGAGCTATGACTTTCACTTGATTTGTGATCAGGATCCGCGGGAAGGCCGGTTTTCCTACGCATGTGGAGAATTCGAGAACAAATTCCAACTGGTTGCTGCGAAAGGCTCCGAGAAACTGATCGTGAACCTGGCAGGGGAGGACCTGGGGTTGATCAGCGCTCCCTTGCAGGTGCCGAACCCCGAAGTGCGGCGGATATTCGGTGATGAGGTGGCCCGGCAGATCGGCGGTGACGGGTGGGTATCCGAGGTCAACTGCCCTTACGACAAGGACACCGCCGAAGCCGTTCGGGCCTTCCTCATGATTACCGTGATCGGCACCAAGGGAGTCCTGATTGATCCGCAGTCCAATGAGGTCATCAACGCGGAATGGGGATCATGACTTCCCTGCCCTTGGTCCCCGTAATGACTCCTGCCGGACGCGCCTGGCTAAGCGGGACGCTGCACAGGGACCTGCAGCAGGCCGCATTTGAAGCGGCAGGGAAAGGCATTCCGGCACTGCAGACGCCTGCCGATGCGACCGCCAGCTACCCCTTGGTGGCCTTCCTCAAGGCCGCAGGATTGCCGTGGGTTGTGGAAGGACCCGACGGCGCGTTGCTTGATGCCTTTGAGGCGAGCGGCGCACCCCAGCCGAGCCCCGCCGTCGTGATGTATGGCAGTGTGCTGCACGCTGCCACCGGCGACCTGGTGCTGGGCGCCTTTACCTCCGGGATGTTGGCAGCGGCCGGGTGCGCTCCCGAATACATGGGTTTCGCGGAGCCGCTGCAGGAGCCTTGGAATCCGGAGCTGCTGACCGCCAGGCTACGAGAGAAGATGCCCCTGGCAATCGGACTTCTGTCGGGGAACGGAAGTGCCGGAGTCCTGTCCGCCTACCGTAGTGAAGCCGGTGTGGTGGAGTCCTTCGACGTGTTGGTGGCGGCACACCCCGGTATGTCTCCAGCCGGGCGGGAGCGGCTGGAGGTGGCGGCAGTGCAGGCCAACGCACAGGAGTTCGGAATCGACCTTCATTTCGGCGCCGCAGGGCTCAGCATACCTGTGGGCGGAGACGGATTCAGGGTGCCGCAACTGCTGGTACTCGGGCCGACGCTCCATCAGGGACCAGATGGGCATGCCGGCGCTGATACCGAAATCCTCGGAACCGCGCCGTTCCAGCATTTGGCTATCCGGTACCCGGAGTCATCCTCCTGGGATGGTGGAACGGCCCGCCGATTGCAGCTGCAGGCTTTGGGTCCGGCCCGCGCTGGCTAGTCCATTCGGGTTCTAAACGTAGCCGTCAACAATCCCAGCTGCGATCTCTTTGTACGCCCGGCGGGTGCTGGCAGCGATCTTGTCCAGTGAGATGCGGTCGCCGTCTGCGACGCCGCGGTCGTGCGGCACAGTGATGAGTTGACGGCAGAATCCCGCCAGGTGTTCTTCGATGGCCCGCTTGTTCACGCGGCTGGATACCTGGTCCTTGTCCGTAACCACCACTATGGCGTTCCTGGCGAGGTTCTCGTAGCCATGATCGGCCAACCATTGCAGCGTATTGCGGGCGCGCTTGGCGCCGCTCACTGCATAGCCGGATGCGATGACCAAGTTGGTAGCCTCCGGGAGGACGCCAGCCATGGCCGGGTGTGAAACGCCTGTGCCGCAGTCGGTGAGAGTCACCGAGTAGTACTGGGACACCAACTTCTTGATCTTCAAATACTCCTCGGCTGTCAGGGCATCGGACAAGGCGGGATCTTGCTCGCCGGCCACAAGATGCAACCTGTTGGCGTGATGCATGTAGTCAGTGAGCATGGTCAAAGAATTGATCTGGTCGATGTCGCGGACGATGTCCGTAATGGTGCGCGGTTTGACCTTCTGGTAGAGCATTTCGCCGAGGGCGCGCTCTGCGAGGTCGCCGCTGTCAGGGTTCGCGTCGATGGCGCACGGGTGGTCACCACGGTACTCGGCGAGGATCATGCCCACGCCTACCGTGGTGGATGTCTTGCCAATGCCGCCCTTGAGGCTGAGGATGGCGGTGTTGAAACTTCCCGAGAGCGGGCGGGCGATCCTGCGTTCCAGCTCGGCCTCGTTCTGGTCCTTGGCGCTGGGGCCGAGGTTCAGCAAGCCGCCGGTTGCCGAGTACAGGGCGCCCCGAATTCCGCTGGTGGGGCGCGGCTTGTCCGGCCGGACGAATTGGGTCTCCAAATGAGATGAGCCATAAGCGGTGTTTGCCGCGGCTGCCACTACTGGGGGCCTTGATGGTGCCGCTGGCGAGCCCGCTGTACCTGGGAAACCATTCACGGCCTCCGCGCGGCCGTCCTGGTGAACGTGAAACCGGCCCTGCTGCCCCTTGACGTGGTCGATTGCGTCGGCAAGCACCGGCGCCCCGGACGCCTTGGCGTAGTCTGCGAGAACAGCGATTGCCGCCGAGTAGGGATCGATTCCGTCCGGCGGGGAGATGGCCTCTCCGCCTACAGTTACCCTGCCGTCCGCGAACACTTCGACACGTGTGGGCCCCAGTTCCATCGTTGTACCCTTCGATATTCCGCTGTGCATCGTAGTGACGCTCTCCAACCAGTGATACTAGCCGGGGTAAGCAGGGCGGGTCATGTCACGTCTGCTGCGGAGGCACTTTCAACTTGGACGTGAGCGGCCCGTCTGCTTATGACGCTCAGGACTACGTGTGACTGTAAATCACGCGCCAATACCCGGGAAAGTTCTCTTGGACGGCCGCGAAAAGGTCCTGGTGATCCCACCCGTAAAGGGCAAGCGCCAGGTTGCCCCGCGCCACCCGGGAGTTTTCATCAGCGAAATCAAGAACAGGCTTTTCTTCGCCGCACGAGTCGCAGGCGACGTTTGGCTGCGTCTCAAGTGTCCAACCACTCTCGGACCAGTCGCTGTACGCCTCAAAGAGGATGTCTTCGTCCAGAATCTCCCGGCACTCCGGGCAGGGGGGTGGGGTGAAGTTCTCGCCCATCGAGTAGCCGTTACGGCCATGAATGAGTGTCAGGTTACTGGTGGGCAGCGCGTGCCCGTTTTCGAGCGGTCGTGGACCGGGTGCGAGGCATAGCCCCTCAACCCAGTCGGGCTCTCGTTCGGCGCCGGCCCATCCTCTGGTTTCGAGCCAGCCCTTCAGCCTCGGCACAGCGCTCTGCGCTTCCGTTGCAGAAACGGATAAGTTCACCAGGTACCACATGTGCAAGCCCACGGCTCGGCCCCCAACAAATAGATTATTTGTCTGGATACTACCCAGTCCGAGTCGCCGCAGCTAAGCGCTAATGCCTGTTTACCGCCCTCCGGAGGTCCTCGCCATCAGCGCGCGGAGGTCATCGGCAACCTTTGCTACTTCCCGCTGGCGTGCGCTGCGGGGCGTCCTTGTCCCGTGGGTTGACGACCGTGGCGCCTGTGTGGCGGCGCGGGAGGGGCGGTGGATCTGGGGATCACGCACGGGCTGGACGTCAACAGTGACGGTGCCCTGCAAGGGATCGTGGAAGAGAGGGAAGCTCATGATCCCTGATCCTGACACAACCCGACGAGCGCCGAAATGGACAATCGCATACCGACTTCAGGAGTGGCTGTGCAACTGTCCATGAGTGCAGTGGATGAGCATTAACGCCGCCGGCTCAAAGAAGCCGCACGCGAGCTTCTACCCCCACAGCGCCTTCTTCAACAGCGCCCTCAGTTGAGCGTTCTCTTCCTCGTTCAGCGCAGCGAGCTGTGTTTGCTCGCACACCTCGAGCGCAGCCCGCGCCTTGTTGTGGATCCGCCGGCCCTCTGACGTGGAGACGATGATCTTCGCACGCCGGTCCTGCTTGCCCTGAGCCCTTTTCACCAAGCCGCGGTGCTCAAGATCATCCACCAGGCTGACCACTTGGCTGGGGTCGAGGCTGAGGAAATCGGCAAGCTCGCGTTGGGTTGGCTCCAGCCCGCTGCAGGCCAAAGTCAACACCGAGAAGGACCTCTCGCGGAGCCCGTAGTCCGCCAGTGCCTTGTTGTTCAGGAGGGACCCGGTGGCGTGCAGCTTGGCGAGCAGCAGCCCCACATCGCTGCCGATTTTGGCCTCGGCCAGGCGCGGGGTTTCCACTTCGGTGCTTTGCAGGCCCATGACAACTCCAATAGTAATGAAAAACAATCGTTGACTTTCTCAATGATCCGTATTCTCATTGATCATGACAAGGATCTCACGCCGCAGTGGGATCGGCCCCACCGGCTTCGGCCGGTTACTGCATGCGAAGGAGCACGCCATGAGCTTGAACGGCAAGGTTGCAATCGTCACCGGAAGTGGACAAGGCCTTGGACTCGCCTACGCGAGGGAGCTCGCCCGCCAGGGTGCCGCCGTCGTTATTAACGACGTGAACGCTGAGACAGCGGCGGAAGCGGTCGCCCGGATCGAGGCCGAGGGTGGCAAAGCCACTGCGGTGGTGGTCCCCGTAGGTTCAACGGACGCTGCCAAGGCGCTGGTCGCCGGTGCTGTTGAGACGTTCGGCCGCTTGGACATCCTGGTGACAAACGCCGGTATCCTCCGCGACAAGAGCCTCCTGAAGATGACCGACGAGGACTTCGACCTTGTCATCAACGTCCACCTGAAGGGTACGTTCACCTGCGTCCGTGAGGCTTTCGCCTACTTCAAGGAAAACGACATCCCGGGCCGGATCATCACCATCGGCTCGCCGACCGGCCAGCGCGGGAACTTCGGTCAGAGCAACTACGCCGCAGCAAAAGCCGGAATCGTCGGTATGGTCCGCACCTGGGCACTGGAAATGAAGCGGGCCGGCGTGACCGTCAACTCCGTCATCCCCGTGGCCGCCACCGCCATGACCAAAACCGTCCCGTACTTCCAGAAGGCCGTTGAGGCCGACGAACGAGGCGACGCCATGCCGCGCTTCTTCCGCCACGACCTCGGGTTTGGAACGGCCGACGACGTCGCCGGGCTGATTGCCTTCCTCGCCTCCGACTCAGCATCCGACATCACCGGCCAGGCGATCGGCGCCGGAGGTGACCGGCTTCAGGTGTGGACGCACCCGACGCCGGCAACCACCGAATACCGCGAGGGCGGCTGGGGCTACGAGGCCCTGCAGGAGAGCGCTGGTGAACTGTTCAGCAAGGAAACTCTGCAGAGCTACGGCGAGGAATTCCTGCCGCTGCCCGAGGAACTCCAGCCCGAAGCTGCACAGGTCCGCTGACCATGACTACCCGCTATGAACCTGGCCTTGACGTCACAAGGCTGGACGCGATCGACATGCACGTCCACCTTGAAGTGGACAGCTGCGGACATGGCTCGCTGCCTGACGCGCTGACAGAGGCCTCGGCGAAGTACTTCAAGGCCGAGGACAGGACGCCGTCGCTGGACAGGATCGCCGAGGTCTACCGCGAACTGAACATGGCCGCCGTCGTCTTCACCGTTGACGCGCGCACCCAGCTGAAGCACGAACCGAACAGCATCCCGGAACTGATCCAGGGTGCGGCGAGGAACAACGATGTCCTGATTCCCTTCGGCAGCATCGACCCCCGAACAGGGGAGGACGCCATCGCCGGCGCGAAGCAGCAGGCGGTTGATCTCGGCGCCCGGGGGTTCAAGTTCCACCCCTCACTGCAAGGGTTCGATCCTTCCAACGAGCAGTTCTACCCACTGTGGGAGACGCTCCAGGAGCTCGGTTTGCCGTGCGTTTTTCACACCGGCCAAAACGGTATGGGTGCAGGGCTCCCGGGCGGCTACGGCATCAAGCTCGCGTACTCCAATCCGCTGTTGCTGGATGCTGTCGCCGCAGACTTTCCCGGGCTGCAGATCATCATGGCCCACCCCTCGGTGCCGTGGCAGGACGAGGCGAACTCGATCGCAACCCACAAATCCAACGTCTTCATCGACCTCTCCGGCTGGTCGCCCAAGTACTTCCCCGAGTCGCTGGTCCGCCTGTCCAACAACGTGCTGCAGGACAAGGTTCTGTTCGGCACGGACTTTCCCCTGATCACGCCGCAGAAATGGTTGGGAGCGTTCGCGGACCTGCCGTTGAAGGACGAGGTCCGGCCGAAGATCCTCAAGGACAACGCCGTCCGCCTGCTGGGTTTGGGTGGCTGAGATGACAACAAGCACGACGACGGAAGCCGGCCTGGGTGCCCGGCTTTACCCGGTGGCGGATTGGTACGACGCCGAAGCGCTCCTGGGCTTTGACGAGCGCGCAGTGCTGGCCAGGCTGCGGGAATTCCTGGACACCGAAGCCAAGCCGCTCCTGGCCTATTACTGGGAGCGCGGGGAATTCCCGGAGCAACTGGCGCAACCATTGATCGACCTCGACTTGATGGAACCGTTTGACGCTCCCGCCCGCGGGATTTATCACGGTTTCCGGATCTTCGAGCTCGCCCGCACCGATGCTTCCCTTGCCACGTGGTACACCGCGCAAGCGGGCCTGTTCCGGACGGCAATCCGGGTGGGCGCCTCGGAGGAACAGCAGCGCGAATGGATGCCCCGCGTGATCGACTTTTCGCTCAAGGGCGTGTTCTCGCTGACCGAACCTGAGCACGGCTCCGACATCGCCGGCGGGCTCGCCACGACGGCGCGTTTCGAGGCAGACCTCCCCGGCAGCGGAACGTGGGTCCTGAATGGCGCGAAACGGTGGATTGGTGGCGCCTCCACGGCGGATGTGCTCTGTGTTTTCGCCCGGGACGTCGCCGATGGACAGGTCAAAGGCTTCCTCGTGGACCGCAACGCGCACGGAGTGACGGTGGAGAAGATCCACGGCAAGGCCTCGCTGCGGATGATGCAGAACGCGCACATCACTCTGGCAGGTGTCCAGGTTCCCGAGTCGATGCGGCTGCACAACGTGGACTCATTCAAGGACGTTGCAGCCATGCTGCGCGCCATGCGCTCGGATGTCGCCTGGATCGCCACGGGCATCCAGGCCGGGGCTTTCGAAGCGGCTTTGGCCTACGTCAGGGAACGCCGGCAATTCGGCCGCACCCTCGGTTCCTTCCAACTGGTGCAGGAGAAACTGGCCCGGATGCTCGGTAACCTCACCGCCTCCCTGGCCTTGGTGGTCAGGCTGAACGAACAACAATCCCAAGGCAGCTACCGGGACCCGGATTCCGCACTGGCAAAAATGCAGACAAGCCTCATGATGCGCGAAACCGTCGCCTTGGCCCGCGAAGTCGTGGGCGGCAACGGCATCACGCTCGCCGCCGACGTCGCGCGTTTCCATGCCGACGCAGAAGCTGTCTATTCGTACGAAGGCACCCACGAAGTCAATGCGCTGATCGTCGGACGCGCCCTCACGGGCGAGAGTGCTTTCACCCACTGAACCACGCGATACAACACAACAACCAGGAGGCAAAGATGCCCAATCTCGTCGTCGATTTCGACACCCTGCTCACCATGTCCGGCAAGGACCTGGGCACCACCGACTACCGGGAAATCACCCAACAGCAAATCAACCTGTTCGCCGATGCCACGGACGATCAGCAGTGGATCCACGTTGATCCCGAACGTGCCAAGGACGGCCCGTTCGGCGCCCCGATCGCGCACGGTTTTCTCACCCTGTCCCTGATCATCCCGTTCTGGGGTGAACTGTTCGACGTCGATGGCGTCACCACGAAGGTCAACTACGGGCTCGATAAAGTCCGCTTCACTTCCCCGGTCAAGGTGGGCTCGAAGGTCCGCATGCAGGGAAGCATCGCCGAGGTCACCGAAGTCAAGGGCGGTGCCCAGATCAAGGTCAACGCCACCATCGAAATCGAAGGCCAGGAACGTCCCGCCGTCGTCGCCGAATTCCTGGCCCGCTTCTACAAGTAAGCCGGATCTGTAAATAAGCCGCTTCTGTAGGTAACTCTCCACAACAAAGTCCCTCCTCTTCCAAGGAACAGCCATGTCAGGACACACTGCACTCGCACCGTCGAGCACGGCCGCCAAGCGTAAAGAAGCGCGTACGGTCATCATGTCCAGTTATCTGGGCAGCACCATCGAGTTCTACGACTTCCTGTTGTACGCGACGGCGGCAGCAGTTGCCTTCCCCAAGGTGTTCTTCGCCGGAACGGACGAGTGGGTAGGAGTCGTGGCGGCCTATGCAACGTTCGCCGCGGGCTACGTCGCACGGCCCTTGGGTGGCATCGTCTTCGGCCATTTCGGTGACCGGATTGGCCGCAAGGGCATGTTGATCGTCTCCATGGCCATGATGGGCATCGCGTCCACGTTGATCGGCCTGATCCCGGGATCCAGCGTGATCGGTCCGTGGGGAGCGGTGCTTCTGGTGATCCTGCGGGTCTTCCAGGGCATCGCCGTCGGCGGTGAATGGGGCGGCGCTGCGCTGATGGCCCTGGAACACTCCGATCCGAAACGGCGCGGCTTCGCGGCGTCGTTTGTGAACGCGGGTGCGCCGACGGGCGCTGTTCTGGGCACCGTGGTGATGGGTATCTTCTCGGCCCTTCCGCAGGACGCGTTCCTGGCCTGGGGGTGGCGGGTGCCGTTCCTGCTTTCCTTTGTGCTGCTGATCGTTGGCATGTTCGTGAGACTGCGGGTTTCCGAAAGCCCCATCTTCGCCGAGGCTGTGGCCAAGGAAAGCGCGTTGGGAACCAAGCGCAAGGTCCCGCTTGTGGAAGTGCTGAAGCGTCCCAAAGCACTGATCATGATCATGTTTGCCGGAGCCGCCGGATTTGGCCTCCAGGTAGTGCTCCCCACTTTCTCGGTCACCTATGCAGTGTCCAAAGGCGCGCCCCAGCAGGGTGTGCTCTATGCCTTCGCGGGTGCTTCGGCCATCTCCATCCTCTTTGTCCTGTTGGGCGGGCGCTTGTCAGATCGTTTCGGCCGCCGCCCGGTCATGGTTGCTGGCCTGGCCCTGTTCATCCTGTACCTGTTCCCCATGTTCGGAATGCTCAGCTCGGGCAACATCGCCCTGATCTTCCTGGCGTTCACGGTGGCACTCATCCTGCATTCTTCGCTCTACGGGCCGCTTGCGGCGTTTGTCTCCGAGCAGTTCGGCACCACCAACCGTTACACCGGTGCGGCTGTGGGCTACCAGCTGGCGACGTTGATCGGCGCAGGCTTTACCCCGGGCATCGTTGCGGGCCTGTACAAGGATGCAGGCCAGAGCATCGTCCCCGTGGTGGTCTTCCTGGCCGCTATGTCGCTGGTGTCAATTGTCTTCATCCTGCTGACGCGGGAGTCTAAGAACAACGACCTTTCCACGGTCAGTTAGGAGTACGCACATGGACAACAACGGAGTTGGATCCTGGTTGCACCGCCGCCGCATCAAGTCCGGAAACCAGACAGCGCTCATCCATGGCGAGCAAACCTTGAGCTACCTCGAACTTGCCAACCGGGCCGACCGCCTCGCCAACGCCCTCCAGGACAGGGGAGTGGCCAAGGGCGACCGCGTGGCCTACCTCGGCGAAAACCACCCGTCCTTTGTTGAAACCTTCTTTGCTTGCGGGCTGCTCGGAGCGATTTTCGTTCCGCTCAATACCCGCCTGGCGGCACCGGAACTGCAGTTTCAGCTTCAGGATTGCGGCGCGAGCGTCCTGGTCAACGCCGAAGCCCTGGACGTCGTGGCTTCAGCATCAGTGGCGGACACAGCGGTAATCCACCGTCTTGTGGTGGCGCCCGACGACGGCCCTGCAGGTGCCGCTGCCCAGCTGCCATCCGGCGTCGAACAGTACGGCGAGGTGATCGCCGGCGCCGACGCTGCACCGCTGGATGAAGCGGTGACCCTGGACGACGGCGCCATGATCCTCTACACCTCGGGCACCACAGGCAAGCCGAAGGGTGCTCTGCTGACCCACGGCAACATCACGTGGAACTGCGTCAACACCGTGGTGGACATGGACCTTGGCCGTAACGACGTTGCCCTCATGATTTCGCCGCTCTTCCACGTGGCATCCCTGGACATGGGCCTGCTGCCGATGCTGCTAAAAGGCGCGACAGTGATCCTCGAGTCCAAGTTCGACCCCGCACGCGTCCTGGAACTCGTGGGCCGGCACAAAGTCACCACCCTCAGCGGCGTTCCCACCACCTTCCAGATGCTCTGCGACCATCCGGAATGGTCGACGGCGGATCTCAGGTCCCTGGACAAGCTCACCTGTGGCGGTTCTGCCGTTCCGCAGCGAGTACTGGACGCGTATGAAGAACGCGGGATTGGATTTACGGCGTGTTACGGCATGACCGAAACGGCTCCCGGCGCCACCATGCTGCCGGTCTCCGCCTCCAAGGAGAAAGCCGGATCAGCGGGGCTACCACACTTCTTCACGGATGTGCGGATCGTCGACCCGTTCGGTGGGGTCGCAGGAGCCGGCCAGGTAGGCGAAATCCAGATCTCCGGGCCCAACGTCATCAAGGAATATTGGAACCGGCCCGAGGCCACAGCGGAAAGCTATGCCGACTCGACCTGGTTCCGGTCAGGTGACATGGGCTCCCTGGACGGTGACGGCTTCTTGTTCGTCTCGGACCGGCTGAAGGACATGATCATTTCCGGTGGCGAGAACATTTATCCCGCCGAGGTGGAAGCAGCCATTGCGGAGCTCGAGGCTGTGGGGAGTGTGGCTGTCATCGGGGTGAGCGACGACAAATGGGGAGAAGTGCCCCGCGCCATCGTCACACTGCGCGAGGGGACTTCCTTGACTGAGGAGCAGTTGCGCTCGCATCTGGAAGGGAAGCTGGCCCGGTACAAGATTCCCAAGTCCGTAGTGTTCGTGGAGGAAATGCCGCGCACGGCCAGCGGGAAGATTCGGAAGACCGACCTCCGCAAGCAATACGCCCGGTAACCCACCCTCGCTCACGTCCCACCCGCCTGGGCCGAACGCTCGCTCACATCCCGTCGGTTTGGCGCCAACGCTCGCTCACATTTGGTCGGTTTGTGGGCGGCGTCACGTGCGAAACAATCCGTCAATGGGCTAAATCCGGGTTAACTTTGTCCATCGAACTGCCTAAATAGCTTCCGGGGCATTACGATTGGCACGACTCGTCTCTGAGTACGCATTGTCACAACGAAACCCGGGGGATATACCAATGAGCTACCCGCAACAACCGCAACAGACCCAGCCTTACGGCACGCAGGCGGGCGAACCGCCGCTGTGGGCTCCCTACTACGGCGCCCCGATTGGCGCGGCTATCCAGCGTTTCTTCAAGAAGTACGCCGCCTTCAGTGGCCGCGCCAGCCGCAGTGAATACTGGTGGGTCGCCCTTGCACTGGGCGTCATCGGCTTCGTCCTTCAGATCCTTACTCTGGTTCTTGGAAGCGCCGGAGCCACTGTCTCGGCAAATGGCACCGCCGTACCGGGCCCTGGAGCGGTAGTCGGCGGAATCTTGGCCGTCGTTTTCTACGTGGCGGTCCTGATTCCGTCCATCGCGCTGCTGGTTCGTCGTCTGCACGACGGCAACTTCAGTGGCTGGCTTGCCCTCCTGGGACTTATCCCGTTCGTGGGCGGCCTCGCCATCCTGGTCTTCGCACTCCTGCCGTCCAACCCGGCAGGCCAGCGCTTCGACCAGCCGACGGCCTAGCACGTCACGCACTCAGTAAAAGGGGCGGCACATATTGTGCCGCCCCTTTTTGCGTGCCCCGCCAGCCATGGTCGTGACATGCTGTCACTGACGCGGACCGACCCCAACGATGAGGAGCGCCAGCCATGGGAACGATCAAACGATGCGCCGTGGTGGGTGGCGGAATCATCGGTGTTGCGGTTGCGCGGGAACTTGCCAACAAGCTCGACGGCGCGCAGGTCACCATCTTCGAAAAAGAGGACCGTCTGGCCGCCCACCAAACCGGCCACAATTCAGGGGTGGTCCACGCCGGCCTGTACTACGAACCCGGCGGGCTGAAGGCACGGTTGTGCCGCAGGGGAGTGGAACTGCTGCAGGAATTTTGCGCCTCCAGGAACCTGCCCTACGAGGCCTGTGGGAAATTGGTCATCGCACAGACAGCCGGGGAGCAGCAACGCCTGAACGCCATCTTTGCGCGTGCCACGGCCAACGGGGTCCCGGGCGTGCGGATGTTGAACAGCGACCAGATACGCGAGGTGGAGCCGAACGCCGTCGGGCTTTCTGCCTTGCACTCGCCGGAAACGGCGATCGTGGATTACACGGCCATCACCAACGCGCTCGCCGACGACGTGCGCGCCTCGGGCGGGACCATCCGGCTCGGGCAGGAAGTAACGGCGTTGGATCAGCAAGCGGAGGGGGTGGTGGTTCGCACGAAAGGCGGCAGCGAGCATTTTGACCTGGTAGTGGCTTGCGCAGGCCTGCAATCGGACCGGCTGGCCGAGGCCACTGGTGAGCCTGCCACCCCGAAAATCGTGCCCTTCTTTGGGCAGTACTTCCTCTTGGGCCACGAAGCCCGCCAACAGGTGAGGGGCCTGATCTATCCGGTACCGGACCCCAGGCATCCCTTCCTCGGAGTCCACCTCACCAAACGCATCGACGGTGAAATGATGCTGGGTCCGAATGCCTTCATTTCCTTTGGCCGTGAGTCCTACGCCTGGAACGCGGTGAATGTCCGCGACATGGTGAATTACGCGCTGTTTCCAGGGTTCTGGAACTTCGCCCGAAAGAACGTGCCCTCCGCTGTGCGGGAATTCCAGACCGTCGTGAGCCAAAAGAAGTTCATCCGCGAAGCCATGCGCTTTGTTCCGTCGCTGGAGGGCGCAACCGTTCTCCCCGGCACCCGCGGCGTCCGCGCCCAGGCAATGAACGGTGACGGATCGCTGGTGGACGACTTTGTCATCGCCGGACGCCGGGACACCGTTTTGGTGCGGAACGCGCCGTCGCCCGGGGCTACTTCGTCCATGGCGATTGCGGAGTACATCGTGGAACAGGCGCTTGCCGGCTGAGGGACGTGAATTAACAAGCCTGTGACCACCCGGAAACGGGGTCCACATCCCGTGTGGATAGCTTTGGCCCATGATCACTTCACTGGCAACCCGTATTGGCCAGGCCTTGGGGCGCTGGATTGAGGCAGCGTACGTCTTGGATTGCGTGGATCCTGAAGAGGAAAAATCGCGAGGTGTGGCTGCGGATTGGACCTGGTTGCCCGCCTTGAGTGGTGTCACGGTGGCTGGTGCCCAGGCGATCCAATCCCACGCCGGCAGAGCACCGAAAGCCAGCTAGGAACCGCATCGGAAGCTGCATTTGTGTTGCGTTGAGCACACTATTCGTTATTGCCGGGTAGTATGCCCTAAACTCCTTCACTGAGGTGCCGGAATAGGCACTATGCAGCAACGAAAGCGAACCCTCAATGGCTACTGATTACGACGCCCCGCGCAAGACAGAAGAAGAGTCTCCCGCTGAATCGCTTGAGGCCTTGCAGGCGTCCCGCGGGGGTGGCGCGCAGACTGCTGTCATCGACGTTGAGGATGTCGATACCGCCGAAGGAATCGACCTTCCCGGTGCCGATCTATCGGGCGAGGAACTGACCGTCGTTGTGGTCCCCGAACAGTCCGACGAATTCACCTGTGGCTCCTGTTTCCTGGTCCGGCACCGGTCTCAGATTGCCTTGGAAAAGAACGGCCTCACGTTCTGCAAGGACTGCGAAGGCTGAATAACGCGCTGATCACGTTATCTTTGATTACGAAAACGTGGCAGATGCCATGTGAAACAGCCCGTACTGGGTGCTTGGCACAGCCTTTAATAATCCTCCTGTGATCAGCTGGCCGTCCTTTTAACGGTTATGCGCCGAAGCGGCCACAACCGGTCCAACGGACTGAATGCGCTCCTACAGTTGAAGTATCAACTTCGCCTGAAGGGGGCACAAAAAATGAGGAAAATTGGAGCGGGTTTGGCAGTTGTTCTGGCAGCTGCCGGGCTCGGTCTGGCAGTGCCGGGGCCAGCCTCGGCGGCGTCGTATTGCGGCATCACCTGGGGTTCGCTGGCTAAGGCTGATCCGGATATGAGTTCGGGCAATGTCACTGCGGTGCGTACAGGGCAGCAGGCGTGCTTTGACCGGCTGGTGATTGATGTCAGTGGCAAGGTGGCCGGATACTCCGTGCAGTACGTTCCGGTGGTGACCCAGGATCCCACCGGGTTCCCTATCCCGGTTCTGGGCGATGCGGACCTTCAAGTGATGGTCACTGCGCCTTCCTATGATCAACAGGGCAACCCTACGTACCTGCCGGCAGCGAAGGCGGAGCTTTCCAACGTCTCCGGCTATCAGACGTTCCGGCAAGTGGTCTATGCGGGCAGCTTCGAGGGCACGACGAGCATTGGTCTGGGTGTCCGCGCCAGGCTTCCGTTCCGGGTCTTTGCCTTGGACGGACCCGACGGCGGTTCTCGGCTTGTGGTGGACGTCGCCCATCACTGGTAAGCCCGCAACCTCGTAGAACGCCCAGATAGCGGGAAAGCTGCCAGCTCGCACGGAAGTTTCCGGCGAACTGGCAGCTTTCCAGCGTTTTCGGCGTTACACAGGCGGGGCTACTCGGGAACCACCAGCGCCGGAGTGTCCTTCCGGATGGTTTCGCCGCGGAAGAAGCCGGGCCGCATGCGGGACTGGATCAGCATGACCACGGCACCCAAGGCCAGGATCCCGATGCCCAGGATGAACACGAGTCCCACCCCAAAGATCTCCGAGCCACTGCCGAACTCCGGATCCCAGCTGTCCATGGCGGTCTGGAGGAACACGACGAACAGTCCCACACCGCCCAGTACCGGGCAGACCAACCGCAGGAAGAAGTTGCGTGCGCTGTTGAATACGCTGTTGCGGAAGTACCAGGCGCAAGCGATGGCCGTGAGCCCGTAGTAGAAGCAGATCATCAGGCCCAGGGCCAGGATGGTGTCGTTGAGGACGTTCTCGCTGATCACGTGCATCACCGCGTAGAAGCCCGCGGACAGGACACCGGCCGCAATGGTGGCGAAGCCCGGCGTCGAGAACTTCTTGCTCATGTGGCTGAAGCGTTCCGGGAGGGCGCCGTAGTGCGCCATGGCCAGCAGGCTGCGCGACGGCGAGGTGAACGTGGACTGCAAGGAAGCCGCAGAGCTGGAGAGCACAGCCAAGGACATGAGGATCGCGAATGGCCCCATGACCGGTGAAGCGAGTGCCGTGAAGACGTTGGCGTGGTTCTCAGGGTTGTTCAGGCCGATGCCGGTGTCGCCGACGCCGGCGAACATCATGGTGGCGATGGTCACCAGCAGGTAGATGCCGAGGACGATGACGGCGGTAAGGGTGCCGGCTGCACCCGCGGTCTTCTTGCCGTTGGCGGTTTCCTCGTTCACGGTGAGGCAGACATCCCAGCCCCAGTAGACGAAGATCGACAACGAGATTCCGGCCGCGATCTGGCCGAACGTCTCAACTTTGGTGACATCGAACCAGTCCCAGCTGAACGGAACTGCGGTTTCGGACGTGGACCAGTTGGCGAAGGCCATGGCAACAAAGAGTCCCAGAACCAGGAGCTGGAAACCGACCAGCCCGTACTGCACTATCTTGGTGGTGTGCAGGCCGCGGTAGCTGATCCAGACGGCGAGGGCCACAAAGACGAAACAGGTGGCGACGTTCAGGAGCTTGTTTGACGCGAGGTCGGCCAGCTCGGGGGAGCCGGTGGCCTGCGCCAGGAACAAATAGAAGAAGTCCACGGCGACGCCTGCCAGGTTGGACAGGACGATAATGTTGGCGGCGAGCAGCCCCCAGCCGCCCATCCAGCCAACCCAGGGGCCGAAGGCTTTGGTGACCCAGGTGAACGTCGTGCCGCTGTCCGGGGAGTCTGCGTTGAGCTCCCTGTAGGCCAGCGATACCAGGATCATCGGAATGAACCCGATCAGGAAGATCACGGGCAACTGCAGCCCGACTTCATTCACGGTTGGGCCGAGCGCACCGGTGAGGGTGTACGCCGGGGCGATGGTTGAAATGCCAAGAACGACGACGGCGAGGAGCCCCAACTGCCCCGTCTTCAGTCCCTTGCCGCTGATGTCGTGCGAGTCTGCAGCGGCGGTGGTGCTTGTGGAAGCACCGTTGCGGATTGTCTGGCTCATGAAGGGCCCTTTCTAGATGGCCGAAGGCTGCTGCTGCGTGATGCAGTGGATGCCCCCGCCCCGGGCGAAGAGTTCGCGCGCGTCAACACTGACCACGCGGCGTCCGGGGTAGGCATCGGCGAGAATGCGGAGTGCTTTCTCGTCCATGGGGTCATTGAAACTGCAGGCGATGACCCCGCCATTGACGACGAGGTGGTTGATGTAGCTGTAGTCCACGTACCCTTCCTCGTCGGTGAGGGTTTCCGGTGCCGGAACTTCGATGATGTTCCATTCCCGGCCTGCTGCGTCATGGGTGGTGCGCAGGAAGTCGATGATTTCCCGGGAGACTTTGTAATCCGGGTGTTCGGGGTTCTGCTGGGAGTGGACCAGCAGGGTTCCCGGCGAAGGAATGGCAGCCACGATGTCCACGTGGCCGCGGGTGCCGAACTTCTCCGAGTCACGCGTCAGGCCCCTCGGGAGCCACACCACATGGGTGGCGCCGATGGTGCGGGCCAGCTCCTCTTCGATGTCGGCCTTGGTGAGACCGGGATTGCGGCCCTCGTCCAGCTGGACGGTTTCGGTCACCAGGACAGTGCCTTCGCCATCCACTTGGATGCCACCGCCCTCGTTCACGATCCCCGAGGGAAGGTGTTGCGCTCCAGCCCGGCCGGCAACGAACCCGGCGATGAGGGAGTCCTTGTCCCAGGCCGCCCAGTCCTGGGCCCCCCAGCCGTTGAAGATCCAGTCCACGGCGCCGAGCTGCTTGTTGGCATCCAACACGAACGAGGGCCCGATGTCCCGCATCCAGGCATCGTTGAGCTCAGCGGTAAGTACCTCAACGCGGGGGTCGAGGTAGCGCGCGGCCGTTTCGACGTCGTCGGGCGCTACCACCATGGTGACCGGCTCGAACTCGAGGATGGCGTTCGCGACGGCGGCCCAGGTGGAGCGGGCGGCGTGCGCCTCCTCTTCTGTGTCGCCCAGGGTGTAGCCGCCGGTGGGGAAGGCCATCCAGACGCGGTCCTGCGGAGCCGTCTCCGACGGCATGCGCCAGGCGCTCACGCGGAAACTGCCTGTCCAGCTGCTGCACCCAGCGGTGCGTTGGGATCTACCGGCTCGGTGAGGCGGCCGTAGGTTTCCGGACGGCGGGTCGCAAGGAACGGGAAGAGCGTCAGCCAGTCCTTGCGCTGGTCGAGGTCCAGGTCTGCCACCAGGACGGCGGACTCATCACGGGGCGCCTGGACGAGGATGCGGCCGTACGGGTCGGAGATGAAGGAGGAGCCGTAGAAGTTCAGGGTGCCCTCGTTGCCGTAGCGGTTGGGAGCGATCATGAACAGGCCGTTGGCGATGCCGTTGCCTACGATAACCTGCTGCCAGAGCGGCTGCGTGTCGAAGTCGGGGTGGTCCGGCTCGGAGCCGATGGCTGTGGGGTAGACCAGAATTTCCGCGCCGCCCAGCGAGTACAGGCGGGCGAGCTCCGGGAACCACTCGTCCCAGCAGGTGGGCATGCCCAACCTCGCGCCACCCAGTTCGGCCGGGGCGTGGACTGCGTAGGCGTCCTCGGCGTCCGGTCCCTTACGGAAGAACTTGTCCTCGTAGTAGCCGGCAGTCACGGGGATGTGCAGCTTGTGGGTACGGGCAACCAGCTCTCCGGCGGGGGAGACCAGGATGGCCGTGTTCAGGCCGAGGCCGTCGTCGGTGCCATCCGGGTTCTCCGCACGCTGGTACAGGGAGGCGTGGACCGAGACGCCGAACTTGCGGGCTGCCTCTGCGGCGAAAGTGAACGTGGGGCCGGTCAGGAGGTCCTCGGTAATGTCCGAGGGGCGGATACCTGCCGCCGGGTTGTTCTCCGGCTTGGTGTCGGCGGGGTAGCGGGAGAGCGTCAGCTCAGGCAGGAAAACAACAGTGGCTCCCAGCTTGGCCGCGCGTTCGATGCCTTCGGAGAGTTCTGCGCGGAGCGCGGCTTCGTCGGCATGCCAGCGGTGCTGGACGACGCCGACGCGCAGCGGCGTCCGCGTGGAGGGCTCTGTGCGGGCCAGGGAAGTGGGGGCTTCGAGGCAGGTAATTTCAATCATGGGGGCATGTACTCCGGTGAGACGACAGTCACTAAATGAATAGCGTTCATTTAGTATGGCGCGTGTCACGCTGGAGCGCAAGAGGCAAATGAATGGTGATCATTTGTGACGCCTCGCCCGATGCCCCGCCGGACGCCCGCCCGACACCTCGCCTGATGCCCCGCCGCGTTACCGTGCCAGGGTCGGCGTGGTAAGGATTTCCGCCCCGTCGTGTGTGATGGCGATGGTGTGCTCGCTGTGGGCCGTCCTGGAGCCGGTTGCGCTGCGGAGCGTCCAGCCATCGGCATCCGTGACGAGCTGCGCAGTATCCGCCATGACCCACGGTTCCAGTGCCAGGAGCAGGCCGGGGCGCAGCTTGTAGCCACGTCCGGGCCGCCCCATGTTGGGAACGTGCGGCTCCTGGTGCATGGTGGATCCGATGCCGTGGCCGCCGAATTCCGTATTTACCGGGTAGCCGGCCTCGCTGAGGACTGACCCCATTGCATAGGAGAGGTCGCCGATGCGGGCCCCCGGGCGGGCTGCTGCGATGCCGGCATGCAGAGCGCGTTCGGTCGCTTCGATCATGGCTACGCTCTCGGCAGGCTTGGTGTCGCCAACGATGAAACTGATGGCGGAGTCTGCGGCGATTCCCTCCAAGGAGACGGCCAGATCGAGTGTCAGCAGGTCGCCGTCGGCAAGTGCGTAGTCCCGCGGCAGTCCGTGGAGGACGGCGTCGTTGACGCCGGTGCAGATGTAGTGGCCGAATGGTCCGCGACCGAAGGAGGGCGCGTAGTCGACGTAACAGGACACGGCTCCTGCCTTAAGGATCATGTCCTTGGTCCATGCGTCGATGTCCAGGAGATTGGTGCCCACGGTGCAGCGGTCCTTGAGGGTGTGCAGGATGTTGGCCACGAGGGCACCGGAAGCCTTTGCCCGGAGCAGTTCGTTGGCGCTAAGGATCTCGATCATGCGGAGCCTTTCTGTTATGCGTCCAATAACTATCCCGGCCATATTATCCCGGTATTACAATTGGAGCCATGGTCAGGTTGCCTCTTACACCCGCCGAGGCCGAGCGTGGACAACGCCTCGGCTCATTGTTGCGCCGCGCACGGGGCACGCGCTCCATGTTGGAGATCGCCCTCGATGCCCGGGTTTCCCCTGAGACGCTCCGCAAAATCGAGTCCGGAAGGGTAGCCACCCCGGCCTTCCCCACAGTGGCGGCGATTGCCGATGTCCTGGGCCTGTCCCTGGATGAAGTCTGGGCGGAGATCAACCAGCCCCACGCCGGCACGGACCCAAGCGCGCCGCGCCGCAGCGCGCGCGAGTTCCTGGCTTCCTAAGTTTGGTCCGGGCGTTTTGGCCGTGCCCGTACGTGCATGCGCTCGCCTTGCTGGCCGAAAAGGGTCAGAAGCTCCACTGGCTCTGACGTGGCGCTGGCGAACCAGTGCGGAGTCCGGGTGTCGAACTCCGCTACTTCGCCGGGTTTGAGGATGAAGTCGTTCCCGCCCAGGACCAGCCGCAGCTTCCCGTTGAGAATGTACATCCAGTCGTAGCCCTCGTGGGATTGCGGCTGGGGGATCTCTTTGCCAGTGCCGCTTTTCAGCACCATCTTGAACGCTTGGATCCCGCCGGGCCGGCGCGTGAGGGGGAGTGCGGTTCCCCAATCGTGGACATGAGGTTTGAGGTGGATCCGGGGATCGCCGGTTTCGGGGGCATCGATCAGGTCCTCGAGCGGCACCTGGTGAAGCCGCGCTATCGGGAGCAAAAGTTCAAGGGTGGGCTTTCGTTGCCCGGACTCCAAGCGCGACAACGTACTGACGGAAATGCCGGTCCCCTCCGAAGCTTCCGCAAGGGTCAGGTTGCGCTGGGTCCGCAGCGCGCGCAAGCGAGGTCCGACGGCGTCGAGCATGGAACTGAAATCTTGGCTCATGGACCAAGTTTGCCATACCAGCAAAATTCTTTGCTGGTTTCTTGAAAGCTGTCCCACCATGGAAGGAGCGGCACAGGGCTGCGAGGAATTCACGGAGGCGAAGTGAGCACAGAACACAACATCAAGGGGTACGACGTCGTGGTCATCGGAGGTGGCGCAGCTGGGTTAAGTGCCGCCCTCACGCTCGGCAGGGCTCTCAGGCCGGTGCTGGTAATCGACGCCGGCGAACCCCGGAATGCCCCTGCAGCGGGGGTCCACGGCTTCCTGTCCCGCGACGGCATCAACCCCAAAGAACTCCTGGGACTGGGACGGGAGGAGGCGCGCGGCTACGGGGTGGAAATCGTAGACGGCGTCGCCGTTACGGCGCGTTCGACGGCGGCAGCAGGGGATGGCGCCCAACCCGCCTTTGAGGTGGAGCTGGGGAACGGGCGCACCGTCACAGCGCGGCGTCTCCTGGTGACTACCGGGCTCACTGATGTGCTGCCTGACATTGGAGGCATCAGTGAACGCTGGGGTCGGGACGTCCTTCACTGCCCTTACTGCCACGGTTGGGAAGTAAGGAACAAAGCGATAGGGATTTTGGGGACGGTCCCGATGGCCCTGCACCAGACCCTGCTGTTCCGGCAGTGGAGCCCGGATATCACGCTGTTCCTCAACGAGGTTGTTGAGCCGACAGATGAAGAGTGGGAACAGCTTGCCGCCCGCTCCATCAATGTTGTGGAGGGCAAGGTGCGTTCACTTGAGATCACGGATGACGCCGTGAGCGGGGTGGTCCTGGCCTCTGGCAAGGTCATTCCGGTGGAAGCCGTGGTGACGGGAACCAGGATGGAGGCCCGGTCCGGGGTTCTGGAGTCCCTTGGCCTCCAGCTGGTGGAACACCCCATGGGCGTAGGGCGGCATGTCGAAGTGAATCCCCTGGGAGGCGCCACCTCGGTGCCGGGCGTGTGGGCTGCGGGGAACGTCGCCGACCTCATGGCGCAGGTCATGGCATCGGCCGCTTCGGGCGTCATGGCGGGAGCGGCGATCAATGCCCACCTTGTGGCTGAGGAAACACAGCTCGCGGTGGAAGCGGCCCGGAAAAATAGTGGTCGACGTTCGGCTTGAGTGCGGGGATCATTAAAGGATCGCCACTAAAGGAGGTTGGCATGTGCTACGCGTACTATGACGACTTCGAGCGGCGCACGAAGAAGGACTCCGCGCGCAAGCCCGAGACCCGCGTTCCAGAGGCCACAGAGCCTGCTGCCCCGGCGGAGACCCGCCGCGGGACGGAAGGAACAGTATGGACCTTCCTGGCACGTCGTCGCAGGGAGCCTGAGGTTTTCGAACCGAAGGTTGACCGCATCCACGAGAAAGTCTAGGGATCACTCCCGGACTGGAACGAGCACTGAATCCACGAAAAAGGCGCCGGGACCACCGGCGCCTTTTCCATGGGCTTTGGTGTCAGCTCTTCGCGGGCTGGTCCCCTGTTGAGCCCAGGAATTCGAGGGCAGCGGTGACCAGGGCTTCTGTTCCCTTGGCCAACGTTGGCTGGATCAAGGGTGCGAAGTAGGGGGAGTGGTTGGACGGAATGTCCTCGGGGAGCCGGCCTGTGGTGGCCCACTCCCTGAACAATGCAGGGTCAGCGCCGCCAAGGAACCAGAACACCAAAGGTGCATCGGCGCCCTTTGCCAAGGCTCCGACATCTTCGCTGCCGGAGACCGGCCCAGGGTCGATGACCTGCGCCGCCCCGAACTTGGCCTTGAAAGCTGCCGTGATTCTGCCGGCCGCCGATTCATCGTTGACCGTCAGCGGGAAGTGCTCCTCGAAGTGGATCTCCGGATCCTTGGGGGCGCCGGAGGCTGTTGATTCTCCCTGGACGATCCGCTCAATCGATCCGAGGATCTTGTCACGGGTGGAATCGCTGAAGGTGCGGACACTGAGGCCCAGTGTCGCTGTTTCGGGAATGATGTTGTTCTTCGTTCCGGAGTGGATCTGGCCCACAGTCACCACCGCCGAGTCACTCGCCGCGAGCTCACGCGACACAATGCCCTGCAAGCGGACCGTGGCAGCAGCGGCCATCAGGACCGGGTCAACCGTTGTTTCGGGGCGGGATCCGTGTCCGCCGCGTCCGTGCAGGGTGATGTTGAGGGAGTCGGCAGACGCCATGGTGACGCCGGCACGGATGCCGAACCAGCCGGCGGGGAACGGGGCGACATGCTGGCCGAGAACGACGTCGGGCTTCGGCACGACGTCGTACAAGCCGTCGGCCACCATCGTGTTCGCTCCACCGCCCCATTCCTCTGCAGGCTGGAACACGGCGATCAAGGTGCCTTGCCACTGGGAACGTTCCGTAGCGAGCGACTCCACGGCACCCACCAGGCAACTCACATGGACGTCATGACCACATGCGTGCATGACGGGAACATCGTTGCCCGCGTGGTCCACGCCGACGGCGGTGCTTGCGTAGTCCAGTCCGGTGGATTCTTTGACGGGCAGGGCGTCCATGTCGGCCCGGAGCATGACCACCGGCCCCGGTCCGTTGTCAAGAACGCCCACGACTCCGGTCTTGCCGATGTTGCGGTGCACCGAGAAGCCAAGGTTTTCCAGGTGTTCGGCGGCGATTCCCGCCGTCCTGGTCTCCTGGAAGGACAGTTCCGGGTTGGCGTGCAGGTCTTTGTAAAGCTCTTCGAGGTCAATGGTCATGGGTTTACCCTCTTCGTTCGACGCCTGTGGTCCGGCCAGTGTATCCACCGGCTGTGTGCGAACCCTGTGTGTGCGAACCCCGAGCACTCACGGCACACTGGATGCCATGACAAATTCCGAGCCCGCCACAACGCAGCACTCCACGGTCGAGGACTGGACAAAGGCCTTGGCGGAGTCGCACGGTTCGCCCGGGGGTGGCGCCGGCACGGGTGTCATGCTCTCGATCGCGGCGGCTTTGACGTCCATGGTGGCCGGGTATACCGAGCCCGAAGATCACCAGCGCGATGAACTTTCAGGCATTCATGCCCGCGCCCGCGAACTGAGGAAAACTGCCTTGCAACTCGCGGACGACGACTCCTCTGCCTCCAACGCTTTTGGGGCTGCGTTCCGACTGGACCCCGGCCCGGAACGGGAAGAGGCGATTCATCAAGCGTCGGTTGAGGCGGCCAAGGCTTCTGCCGTCCTGGGGGAGCGGGCCATCGAGGCCATCGAAGACCTTGGCTGGCTCGCTTTCCATGGCAACCCGGCACTCATCGCCGATGTCGTGGTTGGCTTCGGTGCGCTGCGGGCGGCGATAACGGGTGCGCGGACCAACGTGAGCTTCGACCTCGCGTCCCTGACCTCCGCGGGGACTCCGCTTGAGGAGGTCAGGGAACAGCATCCGGACCTGTGGGAGACGGTCAGCCGGCTCAGCGACGCGCTGGAGCGGATCGACCAACTGGCTGCCGGCGTCGACAAAAAGGCCGCACCTACCGAAGCGGTGTAGCTCCTATTTCGCTTTGGGCACCTTGCGGAGTACGACGGCGGCCATCACTGCCGCTCCGGCCATCAGCACCAGCCCAATGGCCGCAGTGATGTGGACGCCGGAGTCGAAGGCTGTCCGGGCGGCAGTGGTCAATGCCTCGGAGAGCTCGGCTGGAAGACCGGATGCTGCGTCAACGGCGCCGGCCAGTGTTTCCCCCGACTTCCTCGCAGCCTCGGCGGGGACGTCGTCGGGAATCACGAGGTTGTGCTGGTAGGACGCTGTGAGGATGGAGCCAAGCACGGCCGTACCCAGAAGCGATCCCAATTCGTAGCCGGTCTCGGAAATGGCCGAGGCCGCTCCGGACTTGTCCGCCGGAACCGATGCCAGGATCAGGTCATTGGAGATGGTCTCCGCCGCGCCGACGCCCACGGCCAGTACAGTCAGCGCGGACAAGAGGAACACCGGGCCGGTACCGTGGTCGCCCATGACAGCTACGAGGTACCCGACGGCGCTGAGCGTGAGTCCGCAGGCCACGACGAATCCAGGCCGCACGCGCTTGACCAAAGGCACCACCAGCAGCCCCGCGATGACAGTGGCCAGGAGGGCGGGGATCATTGCGATGCCGGCTTCCATGGGGGACTGCCCTTCGACCAGCTGCAGGTGCTGGGCAAAGAAGTAGATGAAGCCCGTCATGGAGAACAGGGACAAGACGTTGGCCACGATGGCCGTGCTGAACACCTTGTTCTTGAACAGGGCCACATCCAGCATGGGGCTTTCGATGCTCTGTTGGCGACGCACGAACACAATGCCCATCACCAGGCCGAAGCCCATGAACGCGGCCGCCGAGGGGCCGAAGCCGTGGACGGCGAACTCCTTGATGCCGTAAACGAACGGCGCCATGGTGACCACGGACAGGGCGATGCTTGGCACGTCGACGCGGCCTGGGTTGGCGTCCTTGGACTCGGGAATCAGGACCCGGCCAAAGGCAAGGAGTGGCAGGAGCAGGAAAGCTGCCACCAAGAAGACGGCGCCCCACCAGAAGTGTTCCACCAGCCAACCGCCGAAGATGGGGCCAAGGGCGGCGCCACCGGAGAAGCCGGCAGCCCACACCGCGATGGCGAGCCTGCGCCGGTTGGGGTCGGTAAAGATATTCCGGATCAAGGACAACGTTGAGGGCATCAGCATGGCGCCGAAGACACCAAGTGCGGCGCGTCCTGCAATAAGCCACTCAGCAGATGGCGCGAAGGCTGTAGCAGCCGAAACCGCAGCGAAGCCCGTGCTGCCGACCAGGAGCAACCGGCGTCGTCCGATCCTGTCGCCCAAGTTGCCCATGGACACCAGGAGCGCCGCCAACACCAGCGGGTACGCGTCAACGATCCACAGGAGCTGGATGCCGCCCACGTCCAAGGATCGGGCGATTTCGGGCAGGGCAAAGGTGAGCGCGGTGTTGTCGACGGCCACCAGCAGCACAGGGAACATCAAGAGTGCCAGGGCCGTCCAATCGCCCCACGGTGCTGCCTGCCCCTTGACGGGGTTGACGGAACGGGGTGCTTGGGTTGACGACGGCGAGAACATGCCTTAACTATACCGTCCAGACGGTACAGTTACAAATGCAAGGACTGCACAGCTTTAGGGAATGATGTACACATGCCACGAAAACCAGTTGCCCGGGACGCCGTTCTGGATGCCTTCGAAGCCCTCCTTATAGAGGTAGGGGAGCGGGCAGCCACCCTGGACGCCGTCGCCAAGCGCGCTGGCGTCTCCAAAGGTGGCCTGCTGTACCACTTCCCCAACAAGGAAGCCCTGATCAGCGCCTTGCTCGAACGCCTTGATGAACTGGCGGAAGAGGACATCGTGCGGATGAAGGCAGCGTCGGACGGAGCCGCCTCGTACTTCATCCGGACCTCGCTGTGGGGCGGTACGCCCATGGACAGGGCCTTCGTTGCCGCCACCAGGCTCGCCGAGGTGGCCCACGAGGAAACGCGGCGTCGGTTTGCCGGCATCCAGCAGCAATGGCTGGATGTCCTGGCCGAGGACGTGGGACCGGAGGTCGCCAAAGCCGTCAGCTACATGGGTGACGGGTTGTATTTCAACGCCATGTTCGAAGGCGGACAGGAGGGCGGAAATGCGGGCCGGGAGGCCGACGTCGACATCCTGTTGGGCGTGCTGGACCGTCTGCGGAAGTGACGCTTCTTCCATTTGCCGCAGCGACCTGCACATAGGACAATTAACTTTTGTGGCGTGTCCTGTGTGGCGCCCATGCACAATTGAACAAGCCTTTGATCTGCGGCGGGAGAGTCCTGCAAGCACGTGATGCAGGCGCCGTAGGAGCAAACCCTCCCCAGGAATCTCTCAGGCCCACGCACCGCCGCGGCGAGGCAACTCTGGAAAGCAGCAGGCGACCGTGCCCTTGGCATGGGATGCTGTGCTCACCGACGGTGCAAGCGATTCGTTGTCCTGACAAGTCGCGGAAACTCTCAGGTCCAATACAGAGCGGGGAGGAACCCGAGCCGCTGTGGCGTACCCAAACGCCACCCAAGTATTGGAGTTCCTTCGTGACGGTTAGTTCTGCCTCCACCACCTTCGTCGATCGGCATATCGGCGCCCGCCGCCAGTCCGACATTGAGACCATGCTCAAGACCGTCGGCTACGACTCCGTGGATGCCCTCGTGGACACTGCGGTTCCCAACGACATCCGCCAGGACGTCGCGCTGACCCTGCAGGACGCCCTCTCTGAGGTTGAAGTCCTGGCAGAACTGCGCAAGCTGGCCTCCAAGAACAAGACGGCCGTGCAGATGATCGGCCAGGGCTACTACGACACCGTCACGCCTCCGGTGATCCGCCGCAACATCCTCGAATCCCCGGCCTGGTACACCGCCTACACGCCGTACCAGCCCGAGATTTCGCAGGGTCGCCTCGAGGCACTCCTGAACTTCCAGACCATGGTCCAGGACCTCGTTGGCCTGCCGATCGCCAACGCCTCCTTGCTCGACGAAGCAACTGCAGTGGCCGAAGCCGTCCTCATGATGCGCCGAGCCAACAAGAACAAGGCTGCCCAGGATGGCAAGACCGTCCTCGACGCCGACTGCCTGCCCCAGACCATCGCCATCGTAAAGGGTCGTGCCGAGGCACTCGGCTTCGAGGTTGAGGTCGCAGACCTTTCCCTCGGCCTCCCGGAGGGTGCCATCAACGGCGTCGTCCTCCAGCAGCCCGGTGTTTCCGGCCGCGTTTTCGACCACTCCGCTGTCATTGCCGAAGCCAAGGAACGCGGCGCACTCGTCACTGTCGCTGCCGACCTCCTTTCCCTGACGCTCATCACCCCTCCGGGCGAGCAGGGCGCCGACATCGCCGTTGGTTCCGCGCAGCGCCTGGGTGTTCCGCTGTTCTTCGGCGGCCCGCATGCCGCGTACATGGCCGTCCAGAAGGGCCTTGAGCGTTCCATGCCCGGTCGCCTCGTGGGCGTTTCCAAGGACGACGCCGGCGTCCCCGCCTACCGCTTGGCGCTGCAGACCCGCGAGCAGCACATCCGCCGTGAGAAGGCCACGTCCAACATCTGTACGGCTCAGGCCCTGCTGGCCATCGTTGCCTCGATGTACGCCGTCTATCACGGCCCGGAGGGCCTGAAAGCGATCGCCGAGACCGCCAACGGCCACGCCTGCACCCTGGCCGCCTCCCTGAAGGCTGCCGGCGTCGAGGTCCTGCATGGTTCCTTCTTCGACACCGTCACGGTTCGCGTCCCGGGCCGCGCCGCAGAGATCGTGGCAGCGGCCGAGGCCCGCGGGATCAACCTGCGCGGCGTCGATGCTGACAGTGTTGGTATCTCTGTTGACGAGACCACGACAACTGACATTGTCGGCAGTGTCCTTGAAGTGTTCGGTGCATCTTTGGTTGAGTCCGCTGATGGCTTCGCCCTCGACGGTTCGGTTGAGCGCACCAGTGAGTTCATGCAGCACCCGGTGTTCAACACCCACCGCTCCGAGACCCAGCTCCTGCGCTACATCCGCAAGCTCTCGGACCGCGACCTCGCGCTTGACCGCACCATGATCCCGCTGGGTTCGTGCACCATGAAGCTCAACGCGACGGCCGAGATGGAAGCCATTTCCTGGCCTGAGTTCGCCTCGATCCACCCGTTCGCTCCGGATTCCCAGACCGCCGGCTGGCGTGAACTCATCGCTGATCTCGAAGCCCAGCTGACCGAGATCACCGGGTACGACCAAGTCTCCATCCAGCCGAACGCCGGCTCCCAGGGCGAGCTCGCCGGGCTCCTCGCGATCCGTGGCTACCACCTCTCCAACGGCGATGACCAGCGTAACGTCTGCCTGATCCCCGCGTCCGCCCACGGCACCAACGCCGCATCGGCAGTGTTGGCCGGCATGAAGGTCGTGGTCGTGGCCACCGCTCCCGATGGCACCATCGATCACGTTGACCTGAAGGCCAAGATCGAAGCCAACCGCGATGCGCTCTCGGCGATCATGATCACCTACCCGTCCACGCACGGTGTGTACGACGCCGATGTCCGTGAAGTCTGCGACGCCATCCACGAAGCCGGCGGCCAGGTGTACATCGACGGTGCCAACCTCAATGCGCTCGTTGGCCTCGCCCAGCCTGGCAAATTCGGTGGCGATGTCTCGCACTTGAACCTGCACAAGACCTTCTGCATCCCGCACGGCGGCGGCGGACCCGGCGTCGGCCCCGTCGCAGCCAAGGCACACCTGGCACCGTTCATGCCCGGCGACGCAGCGTCCTGGACCGAGGGCAATGACGTTCCGATTTCGGCGTCCCGCTTCGGTTCGGCCGGTGTCCTCCCGATCTCCTGGGCCTACGTGAAGCTCATGGGTGGCAAGGGGCTCACCGAAGCCACCAAGTCCGCGTTGCTGGCTGCGAACTACATCGCATCCCGCCTCAACGACCACTTCCCGGTCCTCTACACGGGTGAAGGTGGACTGGTGGCCCACGAGTGCATCCTGGACCTCCGTGAACTCACGGCCAAGACCGGCGTCACCGCTGAGGATGTTGCCAAGCGCTTGATCGACTTCGGCTTCCACGCTCCCACCCTGGCGTTCCCGGTTGCAGGCACCCTCATGGTGGAGCCCACGGAGTCCGAGGACCTTGTGGAGATCGACCGCTTCATCGAGGCCATGATCACCATCCGTGCCGAGATCGAACAGGTTGCAGCCGGTGACTTCTCCGTGCAGGACTCCCCGCTTCGCCGCGCGCCCCACACGGCAGCCGCCGTCGTGAGCTCCGACTGGGACCGCGCGTACCCGCGTGAGCAGGCCGCCTTCCCGGTCCACCACCTCAAGCAGGACAAGTACTTCCCGCCCGTCGGCCGTATCGACGGCGCAGCCGGAGACCGCAACCTGGTCTGCTCCTGCCCGCCGATCGAAGACTTCGAGAACTAAGGACTGGTCATGACAGGGAAATACACCGCACTCTACGAAGAGCACAAGAAGCTTGGCGCGTCGTTCACCGATTTTGGTGGCTGGCAGATGCCGCTGAAGTACACCTCCGAGCTCGCCGAACACCACGCCGTCCGGAAGTCCGCCGGCCTCTTCGACCTCTCCCACATGGGCGAAGTCTGGGTCACCGGCCCGCAGGCCGCCGAGTTCCTGGACTACGCCTTGGTGGGGAAGATTTCGGCGATGGCCGACGGTAAGGCCAAGTACTCGCTGATCTGCCAGGAAGACGGCGGCATCATCGATGACCTGATCGTCTACCGTCGCGGCGCGGAGAAGTTCCTCGTGGTGCCGAATGCCGGCAACGCAGCAGTTGTGGCTGCGGAACTCCTGGTGCGTGCAGCGGGGTTCGACGTCGTGGTTGAGGATGCCTCCTCCGAGACCTCGCTCATCGCCGTCCAGGGCCCTCTTGCTGAAGCCATCCTGTTGCGCCTGGTTCCGGCTGGGCAGCACTCGCTGGTCACGGAACTGAAGTACTACGCCGCCGTCGAAGTCACGTTCCTGGTGGCCGGCAGTGGCCAGGACCTGCTCCTTGCACGCACCGGGTACACCGGCGAAGACGGCTTCGAGATCTTCGTCCCCAACGAGTCCGCAGCCGCGCTGTGGCAGGCGATCACCGCCGTCGCCGAAGAGGGCGAGCTGGTTCCCGCTGGCCTCGCTTCCCGCGACTCCCTGCGGCTGGAAGCGGGCATGCCCCTGTACGGCAACGAGCTCTCCCGCGAAGGCAATCCGTTCGCTGCCGGACTTGGGCCTGTTGTGGCGCTGTCCAAGGAAGGCGACTTTGTTGGCAAGGAGGCCCTCGCGGCGCTGAAGGCTTCCGGTGCGGGCGCTTCTTCCGGCCGCAAGCTCGTGGGCCTCAAGGGCCTCGGCCGCCGTGCCGGCCGCTCCCACTACCCGGTGACGAAGCACGGAGCCGTTGTAGGTGAAGTGACCTCCGGCCAGCCGAGCCCGACCCTGGGGTACCCCGTGGTGATGGCGTACGTCGACGTTGCCTTTGCCGAGCCGGGAACTGCCCTGGACGTGGACCTCCGCGGCAAGGCCGAGCCCTTCGAAGTCGTCGCCCTCCCGTTCTACAAGCGCCAAAAGTAGCGAGTTTTTGTACAGCTAATGACCCCAAAAGCCAGCTATAAAGGCATTAGCTGTACAAAAACTCCATGAATTTTCATTCAGCACACGTAAAGGAAACAGAATGCCCAAAGTAGCGCCCGAACTTCAGTACTCCGACGAACACGAGTGGGTCTCCCGCGGCGAAGGGAACTCGGTGTCCGTTGGCATTTCCGAGGTTGCCACCGACGCCCTTGGCGACATCGTGTACGTTGACCTGCCCGAGGTTGGCTCCACCGTTACCGCCGGTGAGACCTGTGGCGAGGTGGAGTCCACCAAGTCCGTCTCCGACTTGTACTCGCCCGTGACCGGTGAGGTCACCGAGATCAACGACGCCGTTGTTTCCGACCCCGCCCTCATCAATAACGACCCCTACGGAGCCGGCTGGCTCTTCAAGGTCGCAGCGGAGTCCGATGGCCCGCTGCTCTCGGCCGAGGAATACGCCTCCAAGAACGGTGGAGACCTGGCCTAGTCGCCAGTTGCCCGGGTTCCGGACTGGACATACGGGCGTAGCGTGGTTTGTAGTAACTGAATAATTTGCGACGCCGGGTTGCCGCCTTTGGGGGCCATCCGGCGTCGCGCTTCGGTCGTCTTTCGCCACAAGCGGGGGAGGCCATCCGGCAGGACGATCTGCCGGACCGATTCAAGCTGTATAAAAGGGATCCCGGCTATGGCTGTTGGTGTTTTCGATCTGTTCTCTGTGGGCATTGGCCCGTCAAGCTCGCACACTGTGGGGCCGATGCGGGCCGCCGCGGTCTTTGCCGGAGAGTTGAAGGACAGTGGTGTCCTGGGCTCGGTGGCGTCGTTGCGGGTGGATTTGTATGGTTCCTTGGCCGCTACGGGCCGCGGTCATGGGACCATGACTGCCACGCTGCTGGGCCTTGAGGGCTACCACCCCGAGTTGATCCTTCCCGAGGAAGTGGAGGAGCGGCTCGCGGCGATCGCGGAGACCGGGGTGCTGAACCTTGCGGGTGCGTCCGGTGATGGCGTGGAGTTGCCGTATGCGGTGGAGGATATGGTGTTGCATCCGTTGACGGTGTTGCCGCGGCATACGAATGGGATGAAGTTCGTGGTCTCTGATAGCGAGGGGAACGTGCTGCGGGAGGCGACGTTTTTCTCGGTTGGTGGCGGGTTCATTGTGCGTGAGGGTGAGGAGAACGCGGCCCGGGTGGAGTTGGAGGAGTCCAAGGCGGAGTTGCCGTTGCCGTTCCGGACGGCGGCGGAGTTGTTGGGCCGGTGCTCGTCGAAGGGTTTGGGCATTTCCGAGATCATGTTGATCAATGAGCGGGCGTCCCGGTCGGAGGAGGAGATCCGGGAGGGGTTGTTGCATATTTGGTCGGTGATGGAGGCCTGTGTTGAAACGTCCCTGAAGCGTGAGGGTGTGTTGCCGGGCGGGTTGCGGGTCCGTCGTCGTGCTCCTGACTGGCTGGAGCGGTTGTTGAAGGAGGACAAGGACCGGAACGATCCGAAGTATTGGCAGGAGTGGGTGAATCTGATCGCGTTGGCGGTCAATGAGGAGAACGCTTCCGGTGGGCGGGTGGTGACGGCTCCGACCAATGGTGCGGCGGGCATCATTCCGGCGGTTCTTTACTATGCGTTGAATTATGCTCCGGGCATGGACAAGGCCACCCAGGCCGATAGGGATGATGTGGTGGTGCGGTTCTTGCTCGCCGCTGGTGCGGTGGGGGTGTTGTATAAGGAGCAGGCTTCGATTTCGGGGGCTGAGGTGGGGTGCCAGGGTGAGGTCGGTTCGGCGTCGTCGATGGCTGCTGCGGGGTTGGCTGAGGTGATGGGTGGTTCCCCGGCTCAGGTGGAGAACGCGGCGGAGATCGCGATGGAACATAACCTGGGGTTGACGTGTGATCCGATTGGTGGGTTGGTGCAGATTCCGTGTATTGAGCGGAACGCGATTGCTGCGGCGAAGGCGATCAACGCGGCGAAGATGGCGTTGTGGGGTGATGGGACGCACCGGGTCTCGTTGGATGAGGTCATCGTGACCATGCGGGAAACGGGCAAGGACATGTCCCACAAGTACAAGGAAACAGCGATGGGCGGCCTCGCCGTCAACGTCGTCGAATGCTGAGGCTGTTCCCCTTGTGAGGCCTGCTCTGCGCCCCAAGACGCTCGCGTAGCACGTAGAGCTGGCCTCGCATTCCTGGGGTCCGTTTTGTGGGGCCTGCTCTGCGCCCCAAAACTCAAGAGAAGCACGTAGAGCTGGCCTCGCATTCCTGGGGTCCGTTTTGTGGGGCTTGCTCTGCGCCCCATTTCCAAAGCAGGGCCCACGCTGCCCGGGTTCCCTGGCCGAGCTTGCGAGGTTAGGGAGGCGGTGGGGATGCAGAGCGGGTCTCACAAGGCATGGACTCTGTTCGCTGTCAGTCCCTAGTGCCATGCTGTATCCATGAGCGGGGGATATGACAGGGATTTTTTGCGGGCACGCGTCGAGCTGCCCAGTCCGTCGGCAACGACGATTCTGTTGGATTACACCCACTTCTCCGTACGCTTTCGGGCAGCCCGGAAGCTTGCGGCGATCGTGGGCGTCAACATCAGCGGCAGCGAACTGAACCCGCTGGCACGCGAAGGAACCTGGCACTTTGACGAGCGGGTTCCCAAGGAGCAGCAGGCCGGCCCCGACGTGTACAAGAACAACGCCTTCGATCGTGGGCATCTGGTGCGGCGCCTGGATCCGGTCTGGGGGGACCAGGCGACGGCAAAGAAGGCAAACCAGGACACTTTTGTCTTCACCAACGCGGCTCCACAGGTTGATGACTTCAACCAGGGCAAGGAACTATGGGTCGGGCTGGAGGACCACGTCCTGGAGCACGCCGACACCTTCGATGCCAAGCTCAGTGTCTTCACGGGGCCGGTCCTCCTGGATGACGACCCTCCCTACCGTGGCGTCCAGGTGCCGAGGAAGTTCTGGAAGATCGCCGTGTGGACCAACGACGCGAAACTGGGAGCTGCCGGCTTCATCCTTGACCAGTCGCCGTTGCTGGGCAAAGTAGAGCTCAAAAAAGCCATCACCGAGCGGTTGCTCGACGGCGAACCACCCCCGCTCGGTCCCTTCCGGACGTTCCAGGTTCCCATCGGAGAAATCGCAGACCTCACTGGGCTGAGCCTCAACCGCCTCACGAACGCCGACCGGCTCGCCAGCGGCCAGCGCGAGCTGGGTAAGGCCCCGAAGGCGATCCGACTGGAGAGTATGGAGCAGATCCGGTTGTAGGATGCTCGAGGAATCAGCCGGGACTTTGGGTCAGGATGGGGAGGGGCCGTGGGGGACGAAACCGCATGGAATGTCAGCGGTAGTCGCGTCATCGTCAGAGACAAATGGATTTCTTTGCGGGCCGACGACTGTGTGACGCCATCCGGCGTCGTGGTGGCACCGTATTACGTTCAGGAAAACCCGGAATGGGTCTCCGTTTTCGCCCTGGATCGGGCCCGGAATGTGGTGCTGATCCGTGAGTATCACCACGGTGCAGGAATAGTCGCGCTGGGGCTGCCAGGGGGCGGCGTGGAACCGAACGACAGTTCTTTCGATGATGCTGTGAGGCGTGAACTCCGCGAGGAAACGGGATACGAAGCCGGAGAGCTGCACAGCCTCGGACACTCCTGGGCCAACTGGAACAGTCAAAGCAACCGGGTCCACTTCTACCTGGCCCTGGACTGTGAGCCCACTGCCGATCCCAGCCCGGATGAGGCAGAAGACATCGCCATCTCTCTTCTGCCGTTGGGCGAATTTCACCCGGGAATGTTGGGCCAGGGCTATCACCGGCTGAACGCGTACATGGCTGATGAACAGTTGGGTTCCCGGCCAACGTCCTGAGGTGCGCAGCGGGACCGTGACCCGCCTGTGGAATGAAGATCACGGCGTTCCATGAGCCGGTCCACGCGGCGCCACTGAGCCGCGTCCTCCCATGACCGATAGACTTGGGGCTGCATGTCCGCATGCGCACCTGCTTTGAACACTGCACCAAAACCCTGAGATTGGACACGGCCACCTTGCGAGAATTTACCGCCCGCTTTGCCACTGCCGAGGAAATCGATAACTGGGACAAGCACGTCACTGCCAATCCGAACGGTGGCAACATGCTGCAGTCGGACGCCTACGCGGCAGTCAAGGACGGCAACGGTTGGCTGGTCCGCCGGCTCGTCGTCGAGACCGCCGACTACGCCAGCTACAACCTCCTGCTGGAGAAAAAGTTTCCTGTCCTGGGGCGGCTCTGGTACCTGATCAAGGGCCCCGACGCGGAGTCGGTCGACGACATCAAGCCGATGCTGGACGCCGTCGCCACTTTGGCCGGCGAGCAGAAGCTGAACGTCTTCACCATCAAGATAGAGCCCGACGTCGTGGAGTCACCTGAGGTGACTGCGCAACTGAGGGCGGATGGCCTGGTGAAGGCCCCGAACATCCAGTCGAACGACTTCACCGCCATACTCGACATCTCGGCCTCCGCCAACGAGGTCCTGCGGAGCATCTCATCCCGCGCGCGCAACGCAGTCCGCCGGGCGGAGCGCGAGGGCTGCCAGGTCATTCAGGAAGAAGCCGGCGAGGACAGTTACCGCAAGCTCTACGCCCTTATGCAGAACACGGTCAATGCCAAAGGCGCCATGCCTTTGCGGAGCTATGAGTACTACGCCACGTTCTGGGGCGAATTCAGCAGCAGGGGCCAGGGGCAGTTCTTCTTCGTTTACGAGGACGGCCAACCGAGCGTAGGCGCTTTCGTGATCAACTACGGATCCAAGGCCACCTACAAAGACGGCGGCTCCACCCAGAACCGTAAGCAATATGGTGACTCGCACTTGGTCCAATGGGCAGCGATCCAGCGCATGCAGGAACTGGGGTGTGTGGAGTACGACTTCTGCGGCACACCGCCTTCTGCAAGCATCAAGGACAAGTCCCATCCGTTGTACGGACTGGGATCGTTCAAGACCAGCTTCACCAAGACCGTCACGGATTTTGTGGGCTGCTATGACCTCGTGCTGGGCCCGGTGCGGTACAAGCTGTGGCTCAAGGGCGCGGAGAAGGTTTTCAGGAGGCTCGAAACCATGCGTACCGGCGGCCAGTTCTACTGACAGGCAGCCCGAGCCAGCAAGCCAACGAACAGGCCCGCCCCGGCCACCAACGGGCGCATATCTAATCTAGGTGAGGTAATTTCTTTGACTCCGATCGAGGCTGGAACCGACATGGAATTCGTGATTCTCAGCGACGCTGATTTCGAGACATTCGCCAAGGGACACCCGCAGGGCAGCTTCATCCAGTCCATGGACCTGACGCGTTTCCAGCGAGCCCGCGGGCAGGAGGTCGAGCTCTTTGGCGTGACCCGCGGGGGGAGCCTCATTGCAGCGGGCAAGCTGACTTACACGTCCAACCGCGTCGGCTACAAAACCGCCGACTGTGCCAAGGGACCACTGATGGACTACAGCGACCCCGCGGTGGTTCGCTTCGTCGTCGAACAGCTGAAAAAGCACGCGGCGTCGAAGAAGGCCGCGGAGCTTCGCATCTCGCCCAACGTGAAGTACATCGCCCGCGATGAGGACGGTGCTGAGCACCCGGAGATCGAGGATAACCGACCGCTGCTGAAGGAACTTGAAGAGCTTGGGTTCAAGCACCAGGGTTTCGATATGAACTTCGCGAACATCAACTGGATGTTCATCAAGACCCTGGACGGCGTTGCGGATTCGGAAGAGCTCATCATGGGCATGAACTACCGCACCCGGAAGGCCATACGAAAAGCGGAGAAGAACGGCGTGTACCTGGAGCAGGCCACGTTGGAAACTCTGGACGATTTCTACAACGCGCTCAAGACCGCCGGTGACGAGAAGGGCTTCACGTACCGCGAACGCGAGTACTACGAGCAACTGCTCCGTAGCACCTCCGATGAGTTCACCAAACTCATGATGGCCAAGATCAACATCCCGGAGTACCGGGCGTCGATCACCGAGCGCCTTGAGGCGGAGTCCAAAACCTTGGCCGAGCTCAAGCGGGAGGTCGAGGAAACCGGCAGCAAGAAGAAGGCCAACCGCGTCAAGGTGGTGCAGGACCTTGTGGACAGCTATGAGCGCAGCCTCAAGGATATTGAGCGTTTCCCGGATTCCGCAGGTGTGGCAACCGTCGCCGCCATTCACTTTGCATGCTCCGGCGATGAGCTCACCTGCGTGATCGGTGGTACCGTCCAGGACTACATCTACTTCAACGGCGCAACTTCCCTCTACTGGGGCATGATGCTCCATGCACTGAACAACGGCTACTCCCGGTACAACTTCTACGGGACCTTCGGCATCCAGGGCCAGGACGAGACCGGGCACGGCGGATACGAATTCAAGAAGGGCTTCGGCGGCGAAGTCGTTCAGTTGCTGGGTGACTTCGTTGCTCCTGTCAGCCCTGTGAAGTACACGGTGTACCGCGTGGCCAGGAAGCTCGCAGGGACCGCACAGACAGTACTGGGACGATTGCCACTTGGGAAATTGCCGGTAGTTGGGAAACTCCGGGGGAACCGCTGATCACAACAAGGCACAGGAGGATCACCGCGTGACTGAACGCCCCGATGGGTCCACCGGGAGGCCCCACACCGACGGGTTGCCGAAGACACAACCATTGCGTCCGTCGCAGGTACGGCAGAACGTCAACGCCAAGCGCATGCTCATGCGCCTGGTGCAGGGTGACAGCCCGCCCACAGCACCCATGAACATCGTGGACCGGCTTGCGGGAAGTCCCTACGCCAACCCCACCATCCAAGTGGTCGGCGTTGATGCTTCGGCCCGGAAAACCATCGACTTCGCGCTCCATTTGGCCGAGGTCATGTTCCGGTATGGTGCAGGTGCCTTGGAAGTCGAAACGAGCATGATCGCTGTCACTGCTGCGCTGGGCTTGAAGAACGTGGAAGTGGACATCACCAACCAGTCGGTGGCCATCAACTACGCTCCCAAGGACCAAACACCCATCACGCTGCTGCGTGTGGTGCGTTCCTGGACCAATAACTACGCAGGTTTGGCACAGGTCCATCAACTGGTCACGGACATCGTGGCCGGGGGAGTGGGGCGCGACGAAGCCGTCCGCAGGCTGAACGACATCATCCGCAGTGCAAAACCCTTCCCACGGTGGATGGTCACGATTGCTTTCGGTATTTTTGCCGCGGTCTTCGTTGGCGTGCTGGGTGGAGGAATCGGTGCCTCGGCTGTGGCCTTCGCCTCCAACATCGTCATCAGCCTGCTCTCGCGTCAGCTCGCAAGATGGCGCACGGCCGACTTCTTCAACACCATGGCTTGCGCCTTCTTCGTCACCTTTGTTGCCCTGATGCTTCGCTGGGCGGGGGTGGAAATAGCGCCATCAATTGTGGTGGCAGGCGGGATCCTGCTGCTGCTTCCGACTGGCCGCCTGGTGTCATCGGTCCAGGACGCGATCAACGGCTTCCCCGTGACCGCCGCAGGCCGGTTCCTTTCCACGCTGCTGACCTTTGGTGCGATCGTCGCGGGCATCGGCGTCGCCGTCGTGGTGGGAACACTCATGGGCAGCACGGTCCTGGACGTCACCCAAACCTTCCCCGACGCCTACCCTTTGTGGGGCCAAGCCATCCTGATAGCCATCGCGGTGGTCGCGATTGGCGTCACCGAGCAGACCCAAATGCGGTTGCTGCTTCCGACGGCGGCAGTTGGGTTAGTGGGCTTCTTCGTTTTGTGGGGGGTCGGCCAAGCCGGCCTTGGCGACCGTCTGTCGCCCGCCGTCGCAGCCGTGGTCATTGGCCTGGTGGCCCGGGTAGTGGCACTGAAACTGGGTGCTCCCCAGCTGGTGGTCGCCGTGCCGGCGGCACTGATCCTGCTGCCTGGTCTGACGATTTTCCGCTCGATGTATGCCCTGACCGTTGAAGGCGGAGACATTCTGCTGGGCGCTGGCGGCATGCTCAACGCAGGGGCGATCGTGCTCGGTGTTGCGGCTGGGATCGTGCTCGGCGACAACCTCGCGCGGCCACTGACGAAGGGCCTGTCCAGCAATGAACGCCGGAGGGTTCGCCGACGCTAAGACGCCTCGCCCTCGCCTAGATCTGGCCGACAGGGAGTTTCTTTTCCGCCTGGAAGACTTCCTCCACACGGCCCTGCGCCCAATACCCGGACAACGAAACCTGCGAACGTTCGAGGCTGCGCTGGACAAAGAAGATCTCCCGGAGGCCCTTCATGTATCCACGCTCGCCGTGGGCGAAGACATCTACCCGCCCGGGCAGCCATTCCGTGGCGCGGAGGGCTTCGAGGAGAAGGTCGCTGGAACCGGCCGGTGTGCCCTTGCGCAGCAGCCAATGGAGCTGGATACCCTCCGGCGCTGAAATGGGAAGGACATCGGCCTCGTTGTCCACTTCGAGATAGACATGTCCCCGGGCCTCAGGGGATAGGGCTTCAACGCAGGCGGCGATGGCGGGAATTGCAGCGTCATCTCCCGCGAAAAGGTACCAGTCGGCGCCCGGGGAGGGGCTGTAGCCGCCGCCGGGTCCGGTGAAGATCAGGGAATCTCCGGGCTTTGCTGCGGCAGCCCAGGGGCCCGCGAGGCCTTCATCGCCATGGACGACAAAGTCGATGGCCAGTTCCTGCGCCTCCAGGTTCACCCACCGGATGGTGTAGGTCCGGGTGTGCGGCCACTGTTCGCGTGGCATGGTCTCGCGGATGGCCCACAGGTCAAGGGGCTGCTCGTACTCCACGCCGTCCTGCGGAAAGACGATCTTGACGTACCGGTCCACGTAGTCGTTGTTCGCGTAGTCGCTGAACCCGGGTCCGCCGGCCACGATCCGCACCATGTGCGGTGAAAGGCGTTCGCTCCGCAGGACGGTCAGGTTGACCTGCGGGCGGGTGTTGCGTGTGGCGGACGATGTGACAGGAAGAGCGGTCATATAGGCAAGCCTAAGCTAATTGGCTGGGTGCTTGATGGGTATGCGTCGAACGTTACACACGCTCTCTCACGTTCCCTGCGTTTGAGCGTGACTGCGGTCGTCAATTTCTTGAGACAGGTTCGTTGTTTGTTTTGGGTTAGGCCGCCAGGGTTTGCTGGGCGCGGGTTTGGTAGTTGGTGTGGGCTTTGGCTGGTGCAATGCCGCCGGCCCGGCGGTTGGGCCGGCGGCGGTTGTACCAGGACTCGATGTAGTCCATGACGCCGGTCCGTGCAGCGAGTCGGGTGGTGAAGCGTTGGTGGTGGTAAAACTCGGTTTTCAGGTGGGAGAAGAAGTTCTCCGCGACGGCGTTGTCCCAGCACACCCCTACTTTGCCCATGGACTGGGTAATGGCATGATCGGCGCACCAGTGTTGGAACTCGTCAGAGGTGTATTGGGTGC